>NZ_JBKKAP010000065.1:0-7004 GCF_046714615.1 Paeniglutamicibacter sp. | reverse complement strand
GCCCGGAGTCCCGGGCAGGACGGCCAACCATTGGTACAAAGACAGAGATGCGCCGCTGGGGCCGAGGGGAAAATTCCCTTCGGCCCCTGGGGCGTTTTTGCGCGTCACAACCCCAACCAGAAACCCGCGGCACGGGTTGAATTGGAGGGGTCGTGCCCCGGCGGATTCAAGCATGTCGCACCGGCGATGTGTCTTCCCGAGTCCGCGGCAGCACGGATCCGGGCAGCGGTATTCCTGAAATCCAAGGTGGGTGCTGTTCCTCGTGTGGGTGCGATGAATCCACGCCACCGCCGGCCGCCGGCCTCGTGCCTTATCGGGTGCGCCCGGGTTGGGACAGTGGACGTAGATACTTTCGGCGTCGGGGAAGGGACAACGCTTTTTGGTCGCCATGCGTAGGGAAGATACCCGGCAGTGCTACCCGGCAGCACACGGCCGCTGGAGAAAAGGGCGGCGAAGTGGCGCACAAAAAAGCGGGTGTCGCTGGGGGAAACCACATTGTTCTCCCCAGCGACACCCGCTCCCGCGCGGGTTCCGGCCTATTCCTCCGGTGCGAGCGTCACCGTGATGCCGTCCAGCTGTGCGCGGTGCGCCACCTGGCAGGAAAGCCGCGAGCTGCACTCACGGAAGTTCTCGGCTTCGGCAAGGATCTCGATCTCGTCCTCTCCGCGCTCGCCCAGGGACTTGAAGACCTCATCTTCAAGGAAGACATGGCAGGTGGCGCAGGAGGCGGTTCCGCCGCAAGAGGCAAGCACCGGAAGGTCATTGTCACGCAGGACCTCCATGAGGGACTGGTCTTCTTCCCACGGCAGGGAGTGCGAGGTGCCCTCGCGGTCAATGGCGGTGATGGTGGTCGACATGGCAGTCGTCCTTTCTTGGCTGTGAAGGTATGGAGGAGGGCAGCTAGGCGGCAGCGGCTACGAGGGCGGAATCGGCCAGTGGGAGATTCGGATCGGCAAGCAGCGTCGGGTCAATCAGGGCTCGATCAGCAATGAGCTTCTTGGCTGCCCGGAAGTCGGAGAGCCCTCCGATGCTGTCCAATGCCGCCAGACGTCCCTCGCGCAGGTAGGCCACGGAGAATTTTCCGTCCTGCGGATTTCCGCGCACCACGACCCGGTCCTCGGGGTTCCGCACGCCGGCGGTCTGCAGGCGCACGCCGTGCTGCACCGTCCAGAACCAGGGGACCTCCGGATCCGCGGGCTGCTGCCCGGTGATTTCAGCTGCAACCCGGTCGGCCTGCGCCTGGGCATTTTGCAGGCATTCCAGGCGCTGGCTGACCCCGTCGAATTGCGCGGCGAAGCGCGTGACGTCCCCGGCGGCCAGGATCAGCGGATCCGAGGTCCGGCAGGAGTGGTCCACCAGGATCCCGTCGGCACATTCAAGCCCGGCGTCGATGGCGAGGCTTTCGTTGGGGATCACGCCGATCCCGGCAACGACCAGGTCTGCGGGGTAGCGGGTGTCGTCGGAGGCGACGACGTGCGTGACACGGTCGGTGCCTTCGAAGGATGCCACGCCGGCACCGAAGGCGAAGCGCACACCGTGCTCCCGGTGAACGGATTCGAAATGGCGCGAGACCGGCTCGGAGGTCACGCGGCTCATGATCCGGTCCTGGAATTCCAGGACCGTGACCGTGGCGCCGAGCGCGGAGGCTGCGGCGGCGACCTCCAGCCCGATGTATCCGGCACCGATGACCACGACCTGCTGCCAGGGGCGCAACGATTCACGCAGCGCACGGGCATCGGCCAGGGTCTTGAGCATCAGGATACCCGGAAGGTCGGCGCCCGGCAGGGTCAGCCGGCGCGGGGAGGAACCGGTGGCAATGACCAGGCGCGAATACGGCTGTCGGGTGCCGTCGCTGAGCTCCACGGCGGATGCTTCGCGGTTGATGCCAACGGCGCGGGCGCCGCGAACCAGCTCCAGTCCCTTGTCGTTCAGGTACTGTTCCCGGCGAATCGCCACCGGTTCGGGGCTGCCGCCGGGCTTCAGCATTTCCTTGGACAGCGGGGGACGCTCGTAGGGCAGTGCGGTGTCCGCCTCGATCAGCAGGATCCGCCCCTGGTGGCCGCGGGCGCGCAGGTTCACGCCCACGGACATCCCGGCATGTCCGGCGCCCAGGATGATGATCGGTGCGGTGTTGGTTTCCTTAGCCATGGTGCGTCTCCAGGATCGTGTAGAGGTGCTCGGGACCGGAATTGGTCAGGTTGTTGCCGCGGACGTAGTCAATGGGACGATCCGGATCCAGCGTGATGCGGCCAAGCCGCTGGGCCAGCAGGGCGACGGTCACCTTGGTTTCGAGGCGGGCCAGCGGGGAACCGAGGCAGCTGTGCACTCCGTGGCCGAAGCCAAGATGCCCGTCCGAGCTGCGGTCCAGGTCGAACTGTTCGCCGTTGGGGTACTTGTCGCTGTCGTGGTTTGCGGCGGCCGGCAGCAGGCGCACGATGGATCCGGCCGGGATCAGGGTCCCGGCGACCTCGACGTCCTCGGTCGTGATGCGGCTGACACGCTGCACGGTGCCGCGGTAGCGGGCCAGTTCCTCGACGAACGCGTCGATGGTGTCGGGGTTCTCGCGGACCCTCTCCAGCAGCCCGGGGTTTTCGGCAAAGACGCGGAAGGCGTTGGCCAGCAGGATGGTGGTGGTGTCGTGTCCCGCCACGAAAACGAAGGCGCACAGCTCCTTGGCTTCCTTCTCGCTGAGCAGGCCCTCCTTCCACATGCGGGCAATGTGGCCGCCCACGGATTCGTTTTCCTCGACGTAGAGGCGCTCCATGGTGTCCTTGAGGTAGGCGAAGAACTCCATGGTGCTTTCCTCGTCGGTGCCCGTGCCGGGTGCGTTGCGGGCCAGCCGGCCGAAGTAGCTGAAGGTCTCGTCGGACCAGAACTTCATCTTTTCGAAGTCGGCGGCAGGGACGTCCAGCAGCGCGCTGATCGTGGACATGCTCAGCGGGATCGCGTACTCCTCCACCGCGTCGCCGCCGCCCTTGGCGATCATGGCGTCCAGGTACTGGTTGGCGTTGGCCAGCACACGTTCCTCGAATTGGGCGATGGCCTTGGGCGTGAAGGAGGCGGCCACGACCTTGCGAAGCCGTGTGTGGTTGGGCGCATCGAACAGAACCAGGAAGGTCAGCGGGATCGGGTCGACGACCTCGGAGGAGAAGATCTTGGGGGCACGCAGCGCCTTGCGCACGTCCTCGTAGCGGGAAATGAACCAGACGTCGGAGGTCGCCGAGGCGGCTCGCAGCACCGGGGCGTTCTCGCGCATCCATTCGTAGTGCGCGTAGGGGTCGCCCTGCGTGCCGTCGTCGACAACCTTGAACGGGGCCAGGTGTTCGGGCCAGTCCAGTTCGTGCGAGTACGGGGGCAGTGCAGGCACGGGGGAGTCCCCGAGACCCTCGACAACAGCTTCGGTGATGGAAAGCGACATGAGAATCCTGCTTTCTGGGCATTCTTGGGCGCGACGAAGTACGCCGAATGCCCATGTGGATGGAGGAATGGGTGCCGCGGAAACGTCCGCATCCCGTTGTCGATGCAAGCATGATCTGCATCTGGTTCAAGCATGGATCAAGGTGTGTGACCGGGCACACTCAGCTTCCGTTCAATGGAATGACTCGTAGAGATGGCCCGGCCGGGGCGCCCTTGGAGGGTCATCGACTAGCGTAGGGTCGGCGCGTCCTTGAGCGCGCGGGAAATGCCGTGGGCCGCGGTCAGCAGGCTGGGGAGTACCGCGGGTGTCCGCACCGAATTCCGTGCCGCAATGATGTTCAGGGCGGCAACAACCTGGTTTCCGGGGCCGAAAACCGGAACGGCGATCCCCGTCCATTCGCTCACTCCCGCGCCGTGCAAGGCCACGTAGCCTCGTTCGCGGATTTCGGTGAGGTGGCGGCGAATCACCAGGGGGTCAACGAGCGTTTCGGGAGTGAGCTGCTGCAAGGGGGAGCCAAGGACCTGCTCGCGGAACCCCGCATCGGCGTAGGCCAGCAACACCAGGCCCGAGGAGCTGGCATGCACCGGCATGCGCTGGGCGACATTCGCCGATCCCAGCGGGGAGCTGGGTTCCGACAACCGTTCCACGTAGAGCACCGAGCCGTGGTCGAGCACCGCCAGGGTGGTGTGCTGGCGCACCACCGCACGCACGTCCTGCATGAAGGGCACGGCGGTTTCGCGCAGGTCCAGGGCGTGCGAGCCGCGGGATGCCAGCTCCCACATGCGCAACCCCAGCCGCAGCCGACCGGTGGGCAGGCGCTCGATGAGACCGTGGCCCAGCAGCTCCTCGACCAAGCGGTGCGTGGTGCTCAGCGGCAGGTTGGCCCGATGGGCAAGGCCGGAGAGCGACATGGAGGGCACTTCCCGGTCAAAGGCGCTGATCAGGCGAACGACCCGGCTGATGACCGAGTCGCCGGAGGGTGAGTTGGCGATTTTCTGGGCTCCTTTGCGGGGCGGGTCAGCGGGGCAGGATCAGGCGGCGGTGTAGCCGCCATCGACGGCCAGGATCGAGCCGACCATGAAGGAGGCCGCATCCGAGGCAAGGAAGGCAATGGCCTCGGCGATTTCCGTCGGGTCGGCCAGTCTGCCCAGCGGCGTGCGGGATTCCATCATGCTACGGGTTTCTTCGGGCAGGCCGTCCACCAGCGGGGTACGGGCATAGCCAGGGGCCACGGCGTTGATCCTGATGCCCGACGTGGCATAGGTCAGCGCGGCCGACCGGGTCAGGTTGGCAACGGCGGCCTTGGCCGCGGAATATGAATTGCTGTTGGCGGCCCCGACGCTGCCAAGGATCGAAGCGACGTTGACGATGGCGCCGGACCCGGCAGGCAGCATGTGTCGCAGCGCGTGCTTGTTGCTCAACGCCACTCCGGTCAGGTTGATGTCAATGACCCGTTGCCAGTCACGCAGCTCCATGGTGTGCAGCGGACCCTTGGGTTCGGCGATGCCGGCGTTGGCCACCAGGATATCCAGCGCCCCGAAGGCATCCAGGGCCCTGTCCATGAGTGCTGCCACCGAAGACTCGTCCGTGACGTCGGTGTGCGCCCAGTCGGCCTTCCCGCCGGTGGAACGGATCAGCTCGACGGTGCCGGCCGCGGCAGGATCCACGTCGCCGATCAGCACGTTGGCGCCGCGTGCTGCCAGCAGGCGTGCGGTCGCCGCCCCGATGCCGCTGGCGGCTCCGGTGATGACGGCGGTCCTGCCCGCGAGTCCGTAGGAGTTGGCAGGTCCGTGGGTGCGGTCCGCGCGCTCAGGCATCGGTGCGCAGGTTGTTGCCGGCGGTTTCCCCGCCGTCGATGGCGTAGGCGCCACCGGTGACGAAACTGGATTCATCACTGGCCAGGAAGAGCACGATGTTGGAGATCTCCTGCACATCGGCGTCCCTGCCCAATGGGACCTGCCCAAAGCCGCGTTTGAGGCCCGCGGTCATGGGGGTCCGCACGGATCCGGGGTGCACGGAATTGACCCGGATGTTGTATTCGCCCAGGTCCATGGCGCTGGTCTTGGTCAGGCCCTGGACTCCCCACTTGGCGGCGGAATAGGCCGCCCGGTTCTTGAAGCCCACGAGCCCTGCGATCGAGGAGATGTTGATGATCGATCCGCCGCCGGCGTCCTTGAGGGCGGGGACGGCCGCCTTCATGCCGAGGAAGTTGCCGGTCAAATCGATGTCGATGGTGCGCTTGAAATCCTCGACGCTGGCTTCCTCGACGCTGCCGCGGGTGAAGATGCCCGCATTGTTCACCAGCACGTCGAGCCGGCCGAACTGTTGCACGGTGGCGGCGACGGCTGCCACCCAGCTGTCGTAGTCGGTGACGTCGAGGTGGACGAACAGTGCGTTGTCGGCACCGAGCTCGTGGGCAAGTTCCCGGCCTTGTTCCTGGGCAAGATCGCCAATGACGACCTGGGCTCCGTGTTCGACCAGGGTCCGGGCATGGGAGGCGCCCATGCCTTGGGCCGCCCCGGAGATGAGTGCCACCTTTCCGGCGACGCGGGTGGATTGCTGGGTCATGGTGAAACTCCTAAAAGTGTTTGGGGCGGTGAGACAACGAAGGTGGCGGGGTTAGTTCGCGATGCCGCGCATCACGGTGGCAACCAGTGTGTGGATGAAATCATCGGTCAGCGTGCCGGTGAGGTTGGGCAGCAGCAGGCGTTGGTAGCAGGCGCCCCAGAGTAGGTCGACAACGGTGGCCGGGTCGGTGTCGGGGCGGATCTGGCCGCGTTCGATCGCGGCTCGCAGCAGGTTGACTGCCTCGATGCGCCGTGGGCCGAAGTAGTGGCTGTCGAAGGCCCGAGCGAGTTCCGGATCGGACTGTGCCGCCCCCACCAGTTGGGTGAAGGCGCGGTGCTGGTCCGGAAGGCCCATCAGTTCGGTGAACCCCAGCAACACGGTGGCCAGGTCGGCGCCGATGTCGCCGGTGTCGCGAAAGGCGATCCGGTCTCCGGTCTGGTGCAGGTAGGCGTCCAGGGCGAGCGCGCCGCGCGAGGGCCAGTACTTGTACAAGGTGACCCGGCTGGCTCCGGAGCGGAGCGCGACTTTCTCGATCGTGAATCCGGCGTATCCCTCGGTGATAAGGAGTTCGGCCGCGGCGTCCAGGACCTCGGCGCGGACCTGTTCCAGCGGACGGCGGCCGCGACCCCTGCCGGGCCTGGTTTCCTGCTGCGTCACTCAGCACTCCTTGTGATCCAAATTACTATATGTACAGAATGTATATGAACACTCTGTACATTGCAATACCGCGGAACGAGATGGTGCGGAGGCCTCCCCGCCGCTTCCCGCCGCCGGAATCGGCCAGACTGGCGGTGTCCGGCCATTCGTCCGGTGGTTGGCGGCTGTCGGGTTCCTGCCTGCAAGGCCGTGAACAACGGGCCGATCCCTGCGCCTCGGTCCCGCGGGCCGGGTGCCAGGCGCAAGCTCCCGTGCACAGTGGAAAAACCCGGCGGGGCTTGTCCGGGCCCGGGCGAGAACCTTGTTCCGATGGCGGAATGATCCGGTGAACAACGCAGGAAGCCGAGCCGCTTTACAAGCG
>NZ_JBKKAP010000064.1:0-63158 GCF_046714615.1 Paeniglutamicibacter sp. | reverse complement strand
TGGTGCGGGGAATCCGGGGTGCCTTCGTACATCACCTGGGTGGCGCCGTTGATGAGCGGGGCGTAGGCGACGTACGTGTGGCCGGTGACCCAGCCGACGTCGGCCGTGCACCAGAAGACATCCGTTTCGGGGTGCAGGTCGAACACGGCCTTGTGGGTGTAGGCGCCCTGGGTGAGGTAGCCGCCGGTGGTGTGCAGGATGCCCTTGGGCTTGCCCGTCGTGCCGGAGGTGTACAGGATGAACAGGGGGTGCTCGGAGTCGTGGCCGACCGCCTTGTGCTCGGCGGAGGCCAGCTCCACGGTGTCTGCCCACCAGTGGTCCCGGCCTTCGTGCCAGTCCACGTTCTGGCCGTTGCGCTTGACCACCACAACGTTCTGGACCGTGTGCCCGTCGACGGCGAGGGCCTCGTCCACGGCGGTCTTGAGCGCGCTGGGCTTGCCTCTGCGGTACGTGCCGTCCGCGGTGACAACGAGTTTGGCTTCGGCGTCCTCGATCCGGGAGCGCAGGGCATCGGCGGAGAACCCGCCGAACACCACGGAGTGCACGGCCCCGATGCGGGCGCAGGCCAGCAGCGTGATGACGGCTTCGGGGATCATGGGCAGGTAAACGGCCACCCGGTCACCCTTGCCAACCCCGAGGGACTCGAAGGCGTTGGCGGCCTTCTTGACCTCTTCGGTGAGCTGGGCGTACGTGTAGGTGCGGGTGTCGCCGGGTTCGCCCTCGAAGTAGATGGCCACCCGGTCCCCGAGGCCGTTCTCCACATGGCGGTCAAGCGCGTTGTACGCGGCGTTGACCTCGCCGCCCACGAACCATTTGGCGAACGGCGGGTTGGACCAGTCCAGTGCCTGGCCGAAGTCTTTGGACCAGGTGAGCAGTTCGCGGGCCTGCTTCGCCCAGAAAGCCGGGCGGCCGGCGTCGGCCTCTGCATAATCAGCGGCGGAGACCACCGCGTTCGTCGCGAACTCCGCCGACGGCGCGAACTGGCGGTTCTCACGGAGTAGGTTTTCAAACGCATCGCCCTGCTGTGCATGGTCGGATGATGTCGCAGTGGGGGCGTTGGACATAGGTAAACCTCTTGCTTTCTCTGCTATGTGCGTTGGAATGTGCTCTTTACCCACAAAAGAAGGGTGGTCCGGACTCGGCGGACCCCCCACACAAATCCATGCGGGGGCGTGGGCGATGAAGCTGAGTTTCCGCCCGTCGGGCCGCGGCCCGTCTCTCGGGGTGCCTGTTGCGAAGGCGTCGCCGACCGGCGGACGTAAGTTCAGCCGGCCAGGATTTCCGGTTCGCTGGATCCGTCGAGGAAGCGGGCGTAGGCGGGAACCGTCAGGAAGGCGGGAAAGGCAGGGTCGAGGGTGACTTCTTCAAAGATGTCCCGTGCGTCGGCGAAGCGGTCCCCTTCGAAGCGTTCAAGTTTGGCGAATTCCTCATCGAGCATCTCCTCCACCCAGTGGCGGGTGATGATCTCGCCGCGGTCGGTGACGGCACTGGCGTAGATCCATTGCCACAGCTGGGAGCGGGAGATTTCCGCGGTGGCGGCGTCTTCCATGAGGTTGTGGATGGCGACGGCGCCGTTCCCGCGGAGCCAGGACTCGATGTAGCGGATGCCTACCTCGATGTTGTTCCGGATGCCCTGCTCGGTGATGGTGCCTTCGGTGGCGGCCACGTTGATGAGTGCGCGGTCGTCGGGGATGACGTCCTCGCGGGTGCGGTCCAGCTGGTTGGGGCGTTCGCCGAGGGTGGCGTCGAACACTTCGCGGCATACTGGCACGAGGTCCGGGTGGGCCACCCAGGAACCATCGAAGCCGTCGTTGGCCTCGCGGGTCTTGTCGGCGCGGACCTTCTCGAAGGCCACGGTGTTGATTGCCTCATCCTTGCGGTTGGGGATGAAGGCAGCCATGCCCCCGATGGCCATGGCGCCGCGGCGGTGGCAGGCGCGGACCAGCTGCTCGGTGTAGGAGCGCATGAACGGGGCCGTCATGGTGACCATGCCGCGATCCGGGAGCACGAAGCGCGGGCCGCGGGAACGGAAGTTCTTGATGATTGAGAAGATGTAGTCCCAGCGGCCGGCGTTCAGGCCCGAAGCGTGCTCGCGCAGCTCGTAGAGGATCTCTTCCATTTCGAAGGCGGCGGTGATGGTCTCGATGAGCACCGTGGCGCGGATGGTGCCCTGCGGGATGCCCACCAGGTCCTGTGCCAGGACGAAGACGTCGTTCCAGAGGCGGGCCTCCAGGTGGTTCTCGATCTTCGGCAGGTAGAAGTACGGGCCTCGGCCCTGGGAGATCAGGCGCTGGGCGTTGTGGAAGAAGTGCAGTCCGAAGTCGACCAGTGCGCCGGAGACCGGCTTGCCGGCAACCAGGAGGTTCTTCTCCGGCAGGTGCCAGCCACGCGGGCGGACCACGATGGTGGGCAGGTCGGTGAGCTTCTCACCGGTCAGCTTGTATTCCTTGCCCTCGGGCGAGGTGAAATCGATGGTGCGGTCCAGCACCGCGCGCAGGTTCAGCTGCCCGTTGATGACGTTGGACCAGGTGGGGGTCGAGGAGTCCTCGAGGTCCGCCAGCCAGACCTTGGCGCCGGAGTTCAGTGCGTTGATGGCCATCTTGCGGTCGGTGGGACCGGTGATTTCCACGCGGCGGTCCTCCAGGCCGGGTGCGATGGGGGCAACCTGCCAGCTCGCGTCGTCGCGGATGGACTTGGTCTCGGGGCGGAACTTCGGGTCTGAACCGTTGGCGATCCGGGCGCGGTTCAGCTGGCGGGTCTGCATGAGTTCTGCACGGCGTCCGTCGAATGCCTTGTGGAGCTGGGCCAAGAAGTCCAGCGCTTGTGGGGTGAGGATCTCTTCCTGCCGGCGGACTGGGGCAGCGACCAAAGTAATACCGTTCAGGGTGATTGGATCGTTCATGGCTGTGACTCCTTCTTGAATCAAATGTTTGTGGGTGGGAAGTGTGCCTGGATGCCGGTGGGCCAAGGCGGGGGTGGCCCGGTGGGGCCCCCCGTGTTCGGTCGACCCCACCCGTGCCGTGGGCGGGAAAACGCCCGGGGTGTTTAGTGGAACTGTCCGGCTTCGGTGGATCCGGCCAGGGCCAGGGTCGAGGCGTTCGGGTTCAGCACGGTGGCGATGTCGTCGAAGTAGCCGGTGCCGACTTCGCGCTGGTGCTTGGTGGCGGTGTAGCCGCGTACCTCGGAGGCGAATTCCGCTTCCTGGAGCTCGACGTAGGCGCTCATGCCGTCACGGGCGTAGCCGTGGGCCAAGTTGAACATCGAGTGGTTCAGGGCGTGGAAGCCGGCGAGGGTGATGAACTGGAAGGTGAAGCCCATGGCGCCGAGTTCGCGCTGGAACTTGGCGATGGTTGCATCGTCCAGGTGCTTCTTCCAGTTGAAGGAAGGGGAGCAATTGTAGGCGAGCATTTTTCCGGGGTAAGCCCGATGCACGCCCTCGGCGAAGCGACTGGCCTGGGCGAGGTCGAACATCGAGTAGTTCAGGGCGTGGAAGCCGGCCAAGGTGATGAACTGGAACGTGAAGCCCATTGCGCCGAGTTCGCGCTGGAACTTGGCGATGGTGGTGTCATCCAGGTGCTTGCGCCAGTTGAAGGACGGGGAGCAGTTGTAGGAGAGCATCTGGTCCGGGAAATCGGCTTTGACCGATTCGGCGAACTTGCGGGCCAGTTCCAGGTCCGGGGTGCCGGTCTCCATCCAGATGAGGTCGGAGTACGGTGCGTAGGCCTTGGCCCGGGCGATGCAGGGTTCGATGCCGTTGGTGACCTTGTAGAAGCCTTCGGCGGTGCGCTCGCCGGTGATGAACGGCTTGTCGCGGTCATCGACGTCCGAGGTGATCAGGGTTGCTGCCTCGGCGTCGGTGCGGGCGATGACGACCGACGGGGTTCCGGCGACGTCTGCTGCCAGGCGAGCGGCGTTCAGGGTGCGAACGTGCTGCTGGGTCGGGATCAGGACCTTGCCGCCAAGGTGGCCACACTTCTTCTCGCTGGCGAGCTGGTCTTCCCAGTGGACACCCGAGGCGCCAGAGGAAATCATCGACTTCATCAGCTCGTAGGCGTTCAACGGGCCGCCGAAGCCGGCCTCGGCGTCGGCCACGATCGGGACGAGCCAATCCTCAACGGTCTTGATGCCCTCGGCGTGCTCGATCTGGTCGGCTCGAAGCAGTGCGTTGTTGATGCGGCGCACGACCAGCGGAACAGAATTGGCCGGGTAGAGGGACTGGTCAGGGTAGGTCTGTCCGGAGAGGTTCGCATCCGCGGCAACCTGCCAGCCGGAAAGGTAGATGGCTCGAAGGCCGGCCTTGACCTGCTGCACTGCCTGGTTGCCGGTCAAGGCGCCAAGTGCGTTGGTGTATCCACCGGACGGTGCTTCCTCGGTGAGCTGCTTCCAGAGCTTCTGCGAACCGCGCTTGGCCAGCGTGTGCTCTTCCTGCACCGAGCCCTGGAGCTTCACGACGTCGGCTGCCGAGTAATCACGAGTGGTGCCGGTCCATCGCGGGTTGCTTGCCCAATCCTCTTCGATTGCTGCGATGCGGTTCTCGGTCGAATTTTGCTCGGTCATTGCCTTCTCCTTGCTGGATTGCCGGTTGCCGGGCCTGGATCGTATTCGTGATCCCGGTAGGTTCTTCCGGCGTTCTTTCTGCGTAGGAACTACATTTCCGCACTTTTCCAGAGTCAGCTAGGGGGTATTGAAGGAAAGATTTGCGTTTCTTCGCGAAATCTAAATTTGTGGCCGCGCGCACACCAATCCGGGCGGTAAAGCCGAAAATGATCCACGCGCCGGCGGAAGCAGCCGAAGAAAGAGGGGATATTCGAGGGGCGGCAAGAATCCGCCATCTATAGATGGCGCTGGGGGCAATGCGACCCGGAAGGCGACCGGTCGTTCATGCAGGGCGGCGCAGCTGCTGCTGCGCCGCCCTGTCAGGAGTTGCTTGTAGCGGCTCGCAGCGCGTCGTCGGCCACCTGCTGCCGTGTGCCGGATCCGTCGATGACGTGCCAGCCCCTGGCCAGCGCAATCTTCAGGTAGGCCTCACGCGCCGACCTCAAATAGGAGAGGGTTTCGCTGTCCTCCCCGCGTGAAATGATCCGGGCGTGGGCGACGTCGGCGGAAACATCAACCAGGATGATCGCATCCGGACGTGGAAGCCGGGCCAGCAGCCACTGCAGAACAACGCCTTGGGGCAGTCCGCGGACCGAACGCAGGACCAGCTGGCACGCAATGTGGCGGTCCATGACGGTGGTGCCGGGAAATCCGCTTGCCCGGAAGTGGGCGACCAATACATTGATGCTGCGCACGACCGATTCCAGCCGATTGGCCCACGCCGGAGCCAGAGAGACTCCAAAGTACCCGGCCACGCGTGACATCCAACGGCGACCGGCCGGGTTGCGCAGCAGCTGGGCCGGCGTCCCGGAATCATGCAGTGCCCCAATGAGCGCCTTCGCGGCCGTGGTCTTGCCCGCTCCGTCGATGCCCAGCAACACGACGGTCCGACGGCGCGACGGGTCATCCGAAGGGGCATCGGCATGCCGCGGATTCGGTAGCGTGGCGGTTGTCGTGGTCGAGGCTGTGGGCATTGAATGCAATGGGCTCCATTGGTTGACTTACTAGGTTCTCTACCCGGTTCAACGACCAAGCGAAGAGAATCGATACCTGCACCGCACTGTGCGTTGCCTGTGAGTGGTGATGTCCCGCCGGAGCGAGCGCATCCGCCCTGCACCTGGGCACCGCCACCGTGTGCGGAGGCACACGCTGGATCGCTGCCCGGCAAGTTGGCTGCGCGGTAGCAGCGAGCCTGGAAATCACGGGCGCAGATGCGCTTGACCCGACAGCGACCTTGACCCAGTCCGCCGACCTTGCGGAGCTCGCCGGGGGCTGCCCGTTCGGCTCTCATTTGCCTCTCACTGCCACATCATCCTGCTCTCACAAGGCATTTCTAATGTTGGGTGCATGATTCGCCGCATACTTCTCCTGCTCGTCGTCCTGGCCATTCCGGCCGGACTGGCGACCGCCAGCCAAGTGCTCGCCAACACCGCCAACCCCCAGCTCCCGCACCAGCAACCCATTGTGGTCAAGCTTGCCTACCCGCTGTCGCCGTCAGAACAGGCCTTGACCGAGGAGCGCAACCATGGTCAGGACTGAGGCCCGGGACCGGCAGGGCTCGGCCGTGTCGGCGCGCTGGCGGATTGTCGGCTGGATCGTGCTGACCACCGCGCTGGCACTGCTCGCGGTGACCGTGACGATGCGCTCGGTCATGTCCGGGCAGGTCGCCGAGGCCGCCAACGTGGGGGTCGTGCAGGAGATTGAGGAGTTCCGCACTTTCGCCGCCGAGGGACTGGACCCGCACACGGCCAGGCCCTTCACCTCGATGGGCGCACTGATGGAGCGCTACCTGGCCCGGCAGCAGCCGCTGGCCGGCGAGGCGATCGTTGGCGTGGCCGGCGGGAGAGTGCTGGCCGCGCAGGGCGTGGCCGACCAGACCGGCAGCATCCTGGTCGGCGACGCCGCCCTGGTCGAGCGGATCCTGCACGATGCGCAGACAGCCGGGGTCTATGAGACGGCCCACGGGACGGTTCGCTGGGGCAAGGCCGCGGCCGTCGCCGCCGGCGAAACCGCAGCCACCCCGCCGGAACGCCAGGCGCACCTTGTCGTCGCGCAGTTCACCGGGGCAGCGCAGGAGGAGGCCAACCGGCAGGCCGTGCTGCTCTTCGGTGTGGCAGTGGGCGGGCTGGGGCTGACCGCCGGGATCGCCTGGCTGGTGGCCCGCCAGATCATGCGCCCGATCCGCACCGTGCGCGAAACGGCCGAGTCCATCACCGCCCACGACCTCTCCGCCCGCATCCCGGTTCAGGGCCGGGACGACCTGGCCCAGCTGGCAGAGACGCTCAACGCCATGCTCGACCGCATCGAGGCCTCGCACCTGGCGCAGCGCCACTTCATCGCCGAGGCCCGCGAGCACCTCAACGAACCCCAGCGCCGGGTCGCCGCGGCCCTGCACGAACTGGTCGACGAAGACCTGCCGCTTGCCGCGCGCGCCCGCATCGGATGCCGGGCGCAGAACCTGATCGGCCAGATGGGACGCACGCTCGCGGATCTCGACGTGCTGGCCCAAAGCGGGAACCCCGGTTTCGTGAAGCCCGCCCGCGTCTCGGTCGGCGAGGTGACGGCGGACGTCGCCGCCGAAGCATCGCGGCCCGGCGCCCACCCCGAACGGCACTTCCGCATCGAGGCGACCGGTCATGCCGACGCGTGGCTGGATCGGATCCGGATCGCCGATGCGGTGCGCCAACTCATCGAGAACGCTGTCGCTCACACCGCACCGGGCGACACCATCCGCATTGGCTCCTCGGTCGCCGACGGGTTCGCCAGCTTCTGGGTGGCCAATCCGGGCCCGCCGCTGGATCCCGAGCGGGCCTGCGCACTGCTCGATAGCTACCGCAGCGCGGAGGGCACAGCCCCCGGCATGGGCCTGGGTTTGGCCGTGGTCAAGGCGGTTGCCGAAGCCCACCAGGGCACCGCCTGGGTCGAATCCGGGGACGGGGCCGGCACCCGCTTCGGGCTCACGTTGCCGCTGGAGACCCTGGCGCCCGCCCGCCGTTCCGACGATGCGTTCGCCGACCGGCTCGCCGCCACCCTCGGGGAGGAATCATGAATACCACCGACACCGACACCGCCGGCCCCTCCCGATTCCGCTATGCGACGGCAGCCCCGGCTCCCAAGGAAGCGACCGCGGACGTCGGCCCAAGGCGGCCGCGATGGAACCGCCGCAGCATCGCGGCACTGCTCGCTGCCGCGCTGTTGGCAGTGTTCCTGCTCTGGTGCGCAACGAGCGCCTTCGGCCCGGCAGGCGTGACGGGCCGGGCGCTGCCCGCCCAGGGCGCGCTGACCCTGGCCGTCTTCGCCGTCGCGATCTGGCTGTGGATCTTTTCCCCGGTCGGTGACACCTACGTCGCGCTCGGTGCCGCACTGTTGCTGGTGCTGATGGGCGTGCTGCCCGAGGACGAGTTGTTCGCCTCGCTCGGCGAGGACACCATCTGGCTGATGCTAGCGGCGTTCGTGATCGCTGCAGGGATCACCGCCACCGGGCTGGCCACCCGGGCAGCTGCATACATCGTCGCCGGCGCCCGCAGCCCCCGCCAGCTGGTCCACCTGACCACCGGGGTACTGGTCGCCACCGCGTTCGCGGTGCCCTCCACCTCGGGCCGGGCGGCCCTGGCGATCCCCGTGTTCATCGCCCTGGCCCGTGCCCTGCACGAGCTCCGCCGCGTGGTGCTGGCCCTGTCGCTGGTCTTCCCCTCGGTCATCCTGCTCTCCGCCGTCGCCTCCTACCTGGGCGCCGGGGCGCACCTGATCACCAGCCAGATCCTTACCGCCTCCGGCTACGCGGGCTTCTCCTTCGCCGGCTGGCTGCTCTACGGGCTGCCGCTGGCCTTCCTCTCCTCGCACCTGTGCGCCGAGCTGGTGCTCTGGCTCTTCACCCGCCCATCGGACCGGCGGCTGCCGCTGGCGGTCGGCATCGAAACGCTGCAGGAACATTCCCCGGTCCCGCTGACCGGGCCGCTGACCGTCGCCCAGTCCCGGGCCGCCCTGCTGATCTCCGCGGTGGTGGTGCTCTGGTGCACCGAACCGCTGCACCACCTGCACCCTGCAATCGTGGCCCTGCTCGGCTCCCTGCTCGTGGCCAGCCCCGGCTTCGGCTCCGTGCCCCTGGCCAAGGCGCTGAAGGCGGTGCCGTGGTCGATGCTCATCTTCATGGCCGCCACGCTGACCCTGGGCACCGCGCTGGTCGGGACCGGCGCCGCGCAATGGCTGGCGCGCAGCGTGCTGGGCCCCGTCGCCGGGCTCGGCGCTGCGGCACCGTGGGTGTTCACCGTCCTGGTGGTCGTCATGTCGGCCGCCGCCCACCTGGTCATCCAGTCGCGTTCGGCCCGCTCCGCGGTGCTGATCCCGCTGGTCGTCTCGCTCGCCCCCGGCCTCGGGGTCAACGCGGTCGCGATCGCGTTCGCCTCCACCGCCGCGGCCGGCTTCTGCCACACCCTGACCAGCAGCGCGAAACCGGTCAATCTGTTTTCCGACATCGAGGGCGTCGACACCTATGCGCCGGCGGACCTGCTGCGGCTCAGCGCCGTGCTGGGCCCCGTCATGGTGGCCCTCGTGCTGGTCTTCGCCCTCTGGATCTGGCCGGCCATGGGCCTGCCGCTCTTCCTCTAGCCACCGACACCCCAACGCATCACAAGCACCACTCCAACAGATAAGGAACCACCACCATGTCCAACGCCCTGCCCCGACGCATCCTCGTTGCCCCCTCCGGATTCAAGGAATCCCTCGACGCCGCGGCCGTCGCCCAGGCCATCGGCGCCGGCGTCCGACGCGCCCTGCCCGGTGCCGTGGTCAAGGCAGTTCCCATCGCCGACGGCGGCGAAGGCACCGCCGAAACCCTCGCCTGCGCCACCGGCGGCCGACTGGTCCCGGCCCGGGTCACCGGCCCAGTCGGGCAACCCGTCGATTCCCACTACGCGATGCTCGGCGGGGATGCGACAGGCACCGCGGTGGTCGAAATGGCCGCGGCGGCCGGGCTGCGCCTGGTCCCGCGCGATCAGCGCGACCCCGGGATGACCACCAGCTACGGGGTCGGCGAACTCATCGCCGCCGCGATCGATGCAGGCGCCGAAAAGGTGCTCGTCGGTTGCGGCGACTCCGGCACGTCGGACGGCGGCATGGGCGCGCTGCAGGGACTCGGCGTGCGGATCCTGGACGCCGCCGGGCGCGAGGTCCCGGCCGGCGGCAACCACCTGGCGCGCATCGACCGGCTCGACCTTTCCGGGCTGCACCCGTCCATCGCTGCGGGGACGGTGGAGATCACGCTCGCACTGAACCAGCACAACGTTCTCACCGGTCCGCGCGGCGTGGCCCGGGTCTTCGGCCCGCAGAAGGGCGCCACCCCCGATCAGGTCGAGGCGATGTCCGCCGGCTTCGAGCACTGGGCGGCGGTGCTGCGCCGCGATTCCCTGGATTCCGCCCGCGGCACCGACTTCGCGAACGCACCGGGAACCGGTGCCTCCGGCGGGCTCGGCGCCGGGCTTGCGGCCCTCGGGGCGGTGCTGATGCCGCGCTTCGAGGCGATCCTGGATTCCGGGCTGGCAGGCATCGACCTGGACTCGCTGCTGCGCGGTGCCGACCTGGTGATCACCGCCGAAGGGGCAATCGACTTCCAAACGCCCAAGGGAAAGGTCCCCGCCGAGGTCGCGCGCCGCGCGGCGCTGCACGGGGTGCCGGTGGTGGCCCTGGCAGGGACGCTGGGCAAGGGCTGCCGCGACGTCCACGACATCGGCATCGATGCGATCGCCTCGATCGTCCCGATCCCGATGACGCTGCAGGAGGCGGTGGACGACGGGGAGCGCCTGCTCATCGAGGCTGCGGAGCGCTTCATGCGCACCATCATCCTGGGCGCCTCCATGGCAGCGGCCCGGCTGAGCCCGCGCGACGCCTGGTATTAGGCCCGGTCCGGGCGGGGCCGCCTGGAGACGTTGCGGCCGTGCCCTTTCGCGGCCCGTGTGCGTCGGCTAGGCTGGCCGCGCCGGGGTCCATCGCCCCGTCCGCCGACCAAGGAGGAAGCATGAATGCCGTCAACTGGGATTCCGTCCCCGTGGCAGACCCGCCTCCAGGCGCGGTCGAGGTGCCACCCAGCGGCTTCGGATTCCTCGCCGTCGCCGGCATTCTGGAGCTCGGAGTGCCGAACGTCGTCTATCGCCTTCCGCGCGAGGTCAGGCCAACGGACATGCCGGGTTCCGGGACGGCCACCAAGGACATCTCTGCCTATCTGGCCGACGTCGGCATCTCCGGCCCCGCCGACCCGCTGGCCCACTGCTGGTTCATCGTCCCGCCGCCGTCAATGCCAACAGAAGGGTTCTGGGACGCGCTGGACGAAGCCGAGCCGCTTCGCCAGGCAAGGACCGGCCCCCTGGGGCGCCGGGAGGGCCTGCACGCGGCTCTGCAGATCCTTTATTCCAACAGCTGACCGGTCCGCGTCAGGTTCTCGGCAACGCAGCGGGATCGCAGTCTGTTCAGGATCGGGACCATGGCTGTACACGGAGCGCGTCGGAGGCGCGGGGTCCCGCAATGTGCGACCGCACTTGACGTCGCCAATGGCCACAGGCTGCCGACGCTGGGAACGCCCGCGCGCCGCCACGGTCAATAATCGCCAGTCTTTTTTACGGAGGGAAACCGGGAGCCGGTGGGGAATGTGCGGCATCCGGATAGGGTCGTGTCGTTCTCGGCGGTCGTCGGCGGGTGGTCCAGTTGTTCCTCTGCCAACGCGCACCCCCCTTCCCCTCATGACAAATGTGACGCAACTTCGTAGCGCATCAAATCCCATGTCAGCGGGCTGTTCCTAATACGCTTCGACACAAAGCCTGCTGTGATTTGCACCACACGGATGCACCGCGTAAGTTATGACTGCAATCACAAACAACTTGCCGTTGACACGTGGCGGGAGAGTCCCGTCCACACCATGGACGGGCGCCGTAGGAGCAATTCCTCCCCAGGAAACTCTCAGGCACCCGTACCGCCACGAAGAGGCAAATCTGGAAAGCAGCACGTTGCAATGCGTGCTCACCGAAGGAGCAAGTCCCACCCCTCGCGGGCCGGGATGGAAACTCTCAGGTACTCATACAGATTGGGGAGGATCCAAGAACAGCGCGGCGTCGTCCGCGCGCGATTCGGGAGTTCCTCCATGATGCTAACCACCCACGCCACTGCCCGGTCGCCCTTCGGCGCGCCCGCCGGCCTGCTCCGCGATCCAGCTGTGCTGGATCCGGAGTTTGCCGCGCGCATCGCCGCTGGGCTCTCCTGCAAGCGCAACGGCATGGGAATGGTTGCTTCGGAGAACAATGCGGAGGGCTCGATTCAGGGCCTCGCCCCCGTCGGCGATGACCTCTAGGGAATCGTCCATGGCACGCCACCGAAGCACCAGCACCCATCTGGAAGGCAATAGCATGAGCAACAACAGTTCCGCGCCCCACCTCGAACGAGGGCTCTCCAACCGCCACATCCAACTGATCGCGCTCGGCGGGGCCATTGGCACCGGCCTGTTCATGGGCTCCGGCAAGACCATTGCGGTTGCCGGACCGTCCGTCATCTTCGTGTACATGATTATCGGATTCATGCTGTTCTTCGTAATGCGCGCGATGGGCGAATTGCTGCTGAGCAACACCAACTACAAGAACTTCTCCGACTTCGCCGGGGACATCCTGGGCCCGTGGGCGGCATTCTTCACCGGCTGGACCTACTGGTTCTGCTGGGTCGTCACCGGCATCGCAGACGTCGTGGCGATCTCCCACTATGTGGCGTTCTGGTGGAAGGACCTGCCGCTGTGGATCCCCGCCGTGGCCTGCATCCTGTTGCTGGTGGCACTTAACCTGCCGAGCGTGAAGAACTTCGGCGAGACCGAGTTCTGGTTCGCGCTGGTCAAGATCGTCGCCATCGGCGCGCTGATCGTCGTCGGCCTTGTCATGATCATTACGGGGTTCGAAAACAACGGCGCCACGGCCTCCTTTGCGAACCTCTGGAACGACGGCGGGATGTTCCCGACCGGCTTCATGGGCTTCGTCGCCGGCTTCCAGATCGCAGTGTTTGCGTTCGTCGGCATCGAGCTGGTGGGCACCACCGCCGCCGAGACCAAGGACCCGGAGAAGACCCTGCCGCGTGCCATCAACTCCATCCCGATCCGCATCCTCTTCTTCTACGTCGGCGCCCTGGTCATCCTCATGGCGGTCCAGCCGTGGAACCTGTTCAGCGCCGAGGAGTCCCCGTTCGTGGGCATGTTCGCCATGGCAGGCCTGGTCGGCGCCGCAGGCATCGTGAACTTCGTGGTGCTCACCTCGGCAACTTCCAGTGCGAACTCCGGTATCTACTCGACGTCCCGCATGATCCACGGACTGGCTGAGGAAGGCGACGCCCCCAAGGGCTTCGCGAAGCTCTCCCGGACCAAGGTTCCGCGCAACGCGCTGCTGTTCTCCTGTATGTTCCTGCTCGCCGGCGTGGCACTGCTCTACGCCGAGGGCGGCGTGGCCGAGGCCTTCACCTTGGTCACCACCATTTCGGCTCTTTGCTTCATGTTCGTCTGGTCGATCATCCTGATCAGCTACCTGGTCTACCGCAAGCGCCGCCCGCAGCTGCACGCGTCGAGCAAGTTCAAGATGCCCGGCGGAACGTTCATGCCCTACGTGGTCCTGGCCTTCTTCGGCTTCATCCTCTGGGCCCTGACCACGCAGGCCGACACCCTGTCGGCGCTGCTCTTGACCCCGATCTGGTTTGTGGCACTGGGGATCGGCTACGCGATCCTGCGAAGCAAGCCGAAGCACGCCGAACTGCGTGCCATGCACGCGGCCAAGGTTGCCCAGGAGCACATGACCGCCGCGGCGTTCAATGCCGGCCTTGGCGTCGAGGAAGCCGAGCTGAAGGAGCCCGCCGCGCATTGACATCTGCCGCGCGATGACTCCGGGCGCCGTCAGGCGCCAGCTTAGCCAGGAAGACCTCGGGGCCGCCCTTTTTGGGCCGGCCCCGAGGTCTTGCCGTCTTTTGTTGACTTATAGGACGTGAGAGGCGACGAGCTGCGAGAGCGCGCGCACATCGACCTTGCCCTTGAATTCGAGGCGAACCTTGCCCAGGCCGCTGAACCACAAATCCAGCTCGGCATCGAGGTCGAAGGTGCCCGCCGTTTCCACGGAGAACGCCTGGATCTTGGAATACGGCAACGACGTGTAGTCGCGCTTCTTGCCCGTGAGGCCCTGGATGTTCACCGCGATCAGCCGCTTGTTGGTGAAGACCACATAGTCGCGCACGCCCTTGAAGGCGGCGAGCAGCTCCTCGCCCTGGACAAAGAGGGGCGTGACTTCCCCCGCCACGTCACTTGGGTCGCAGGGGCTGAGCTTGAACACGGAGGCGTTGTTGAAATCGATCATGTCCCGACCATACCCAGCAGCAGGGACAGCCGGGGCATTGCGGCGGGGGTTACGCACGGGCGAGCAGGTCCTCGCCCAGGTCCGCGCGCCGGTAGAAGACCTCGCGGCCCGCGCGGATGGTGTCGGTGAGCCCGGACGCCGCCATCACCTTCAGGTGCCCGTTGACGGTTCCAGCCGCCAGGTCCAGGGCGCAGGCCAATTGGGTGGTGGTCATGGGCAGGTCGAGCTGGGCCAGGATCTGCGCCCGGGTGTGCCCGAGCAGTTGTGCCACGGGGGAGTCCTTGACCTCCCGGGTGTTTTCCCAGAGCCGGCCGACCCCGCGTGGGGCGTAGGTCAGCGTGGGAACAAACGGGTCCACGTCCAGCACCAGGGTGCGCGGCCAGACGAAGGCGCTGGGAACCAGGATCAGCCCGTTGCCCGGGGATGCATGGTGGCTGCCGTCGCAATTGGCGGTGACCTCAATGCCGTCGCGCGTCAGGCGCACGTTGGGATGCAAGGTGTTGAAGACCTGGTGGATGCCGTGCTCGGCCAGCAGGGCCAGCCGGTAGTCGAGATCCGCGAGGAGCATCGCACGCAGCCGCGGCCAGAAGGGTTCAACAGCGGTTTCCCAGTACCAGTGCAGGGCCGCGACAATGCGCGGAATCTCTGACTCGGGGTCGTCGCGGATCGCGCGCACCTCCTTCATGCGGGTCTCCTCCAATCCGGTGGCGAACAGGTAGTCGAGGTCGCGGATCCACAGTTCCGGCGCGACGGCGCCCACCGCGGCGAGCCCCGCCTCGAAGGTGTCCTGCCGCAGGGGAGTGGGGGTCAGGGAATCGGCGATGTAGCCGGTGGGGCGGATCAACGTGGTCAGCAGCCGCAGGTGGTCCTGTTTCTGCGGATCGGGGGAGGCGAGAATGCGCGTGGTGGCATCGCTGATCCAGGGGCGGTGCATCCGGGTGCCCAGCTGGAGGGCACGCACGCTGGTGACCGTTTCCCACAGGGGCGAGATGGTGAATCGCACCCGGGTCAGGTCCTCGGCCGACAGGCTGATCTGCATGTCAATCAGTCTAGGCACGCGGACGTCCCGGGGTAAGGATTCGGAAATAGCCGAATGGTGGCCGTGCGGCGCCGGTGGTTTCAGGATGGACGCATGAGCACCTCAACCGAAGCATTTCCAGTCCATCCATTCATCGACAACACCGCCGCGGCCCGGCACCTGGCCCGAAGGCGGAAGGTGCGAACCGCGGCCCACGTGGCCCCGCGGCACCGCATGGTCGCCAGTCTCTGGCACACCTCGCCGCGGCAGGAGGAGCTGCTGCGTGAAAACCGCGAGCGCGCCTGGGTCCAGCTTTCCCAGGTCGTTGCCGGGCGGTACTGAGCCAAACCGGTGCCGTCCCGCCGATTGACTTCAGCGGGACGGCGACGGTGGGGCCGAGTGCATGGGCGCGGCGCCCGAGGCGTCAGCGCCAGCCGAGGCCCGGTGCCACGTGCGTCAGAATCGACTCGATGACGTGGGCGTTGTAGTCGACGCCGAGCTGGTTCGGGACAGTGAGCAGCAAGGTGTCTGCTGCGGCTACCGCCTCGTCTTCGGCCAGCTTCGCAACAAGCTCGTCGGGGGCACCGGCGTAGGACTTGCCGAAGACCGTGCGCGTCTTCGCGTCGATGTTGCCCACCTGGTCCGAGCTGTGGCGGTCGCGACCGAAGTACTGCCAGTCGCGCTCGTCTGTCAGCGCGAAAATGCTGCGGCTGACCGAGACTCGCGGCTCACGCGCGTGCCCTGCATCCTTCCAGGCCTGCCGGTAGATCTCGATCTGCTCGGCCTGCTGGACGTGGAATGGCTTGCCGCTCTCGTCGTCCTTGAGCGTGGAACTTTGCAAGTTCATCCCCAGTTTCGCGGCCCATACGGCGGTGGCGTTGGAGCCGGATCCCCACCAGATACGCTCGCGCAGGCCCGCCGAATAAGGCTCCACGCGCAACAGTCCCGGAGGGTTCGGAAACATCGGGCGCGGGTTCGGTTCCGCGAAGCCCTCGCCCGTGAGCACCTCGAGCAGGCGTTCGGTGTGCCGCCGGCCCATGTCGGCGTCCGACTCGCCCCCGGCGGGGGAAAAGCCGAAGTGGCGCCACCCGTCGATGACCTGCTCGGGTGAACCCCGGCTGATGCCGAGCTGCAGCCGTCCGCCCGAGATCAGGTCGGCCGCGCCGGCATCCTCCGCCATGTACAGCGGGTTCTCGTAGCGCATGTCGATGACGCCGGTGCCGATCTCGATGCGGCTGGTCCGCGCCCCGATCGCGGCGAGCAGCGGAAACGGGGAGGCATGTTGCTGGGCGAAGTGATGGACGCGGAAGTAGGCGCCGTCCGCGCCGAGCTCCTCGGCCGCAACCGCTAGGTCGATGGCCTGCAGCAGCGAGTCGGACGCGTTGCGCGTGCCGGACTGCGGGTGGTCGGTCCAATGGCCGAATGACAGGAATCCGATGTTCTTCACACTGGTAGCCAACGCGGCGGCGTGGTTTCGTATTCCTCGTGAACATTTGGGAATGGAGGACTGGCAGGCAATGTTGGGAGTAACCGGCGCCAGCGCCCGACTCTGGTCTAATGCCGGTCCGCGAGCCGCACTGCCAACAGCGATCCGATCGTGAAGGCGATGGTGGCCGCGAGCACCAGGACCAAGGGCATGGTCCAGGAGCCGGTGGTGCTGTTCAGCCAGCCGGCCAGGGGCGGGGCGCAGGTCGCGGCGAGGTAGCCGCCGACCTGGATGCGGGCGGACGCGGTGGCCGTGTCGTCGTTGTTGTGGGCAACACGGGGGATGATCGAGAAGATTGCGGTGAAACCACCACCCTGGGCCACGCCGCCGATGACGGCCCAGAGGACGAATGCCTCGGGTGCCGCGAGCAGCCCGATGGGCAGGGCGACCCAGAACACGGCAATGACGGCCGTGGCGATCCACAGCTTCGTTCGCGCGGCCAGCAGTGGCACCCCGAACGCCCCGACTACCGCGGCGATCTGGAACAGCGAGGCCGCCGCGCCCGAGGTTGCGGGGTCCAGACCGCGGGTGTCGGAGAGCAGCAGGGGCAGCCAGGCGGTCGTGGCGAAGTAGGCGGCCGACTGGCCGCAGAAGGCCAGGACCAGCAGGGCGACGACGCGGCGGAAGTGCGTCCGGTCAAGGGACGCGCGGGCCGTGGCGGCCGCCGCACCGGGCCCGTCCGGGACGCTGCGAACCGCGGATGCGCGGGGCGCCTCCGCTTGGGGGCCGGGCATGGCATGCCGCCGTGCGCGCCGTTGCCGCAGCAGCCAATAGGCCAATCCTGCGGCTGTCACCACGCCCCAGGCCGCGATCGCCCAGCGCCAGCCAAGCAGTGCCGCCAGCGGTGCGGTGCCCAGCAGCGTGGCCATGGAACCGATGTTCATGGTGGCCGAGTAGGCGCCGGTGACGGCGGAGATCCGGTTGAAGGGCACGTCCCGGCGGATCAGCACCGGAATGGCGATGTTGCCCAGGGTCATGGCCGCGCCGATCAGCACCGTTCCGGCCAGCACCACCGAGGCCGGTCCGATCGAGCGCATGACGGTTCCGGCCAGCACCCCGGCCAGGCAAAGGATGATGGTGGTCTCCGGGCCAAAGCGGCGGATGCTCCGTGTGGCCAGCGGCGTGGCGAGCGCGAACAGCAGCACCGGCAGCCCGGTCAGCATGCCGGCCCCGACGGCGGTGAGCCCGGTGTCTGCCTGGATGTCGGTGATCACCGCGGTAGGCGCGATGATCGGTGCACGCAGGCTCAACGCCACGACCACGATGCCGGCGATGACCCACGGCAGGGCCGTGCGCGGTGATGGGCGGCGGTGCGTGGCGGGCTCCTTCGGGTTCTTGGGACACGGTGGCCGATTCGCGCCGGGGTCCTGCAACCAGCGTATCCGAGCCCTCGCCGGCCGAACCGGTCCGTGGTTAAGACCACGGGATTCGCCGTAACAAACATCAGACGTCTAATGTTTAATCATGAGCTCAGAGACCACCCGACACCCACCCCGCCCACCGCAGGCCATCGAAGATGCCACCGGCGAAATGGCAGAGGTCGAGGCGGCCGTAGGCGCGCCGGCGGCCGGACCCGTACCCGCAACGCGAAATCGCTGGGTCATCGGTGCGTTGACGGTGGCCGCGGTGGTCCTCGTCGGCCTGAACCTGCGCGCGGCGATTGCCTCCGCGGCGCCGCTCTTCCACGACCTTGAACAACTGCTTGGCTACGGAACGATAGTGGCCTCGCTGCTGCCCACCATCCCGGTGTTGTGCTTCGCCTTTGCCGGAGCGGGAACAGCCTGGCTGGTCAGGCACGCGGGTCTTGAACGGGCGATCGGGCTGGCCCTGCTGCTGCTGACCCTGGGCCTGGTCGTGCGCGCCTTCGAGTCCACCTGGCTGCTGCTGGCCGGCACCGTGCTCGGCATGTCCGGGCTGGCCATCTGCAACGTGGCCATGCCCTCCTTCATCCGCGAGCACCACGCAAGCCGGTCCGCGGCGATGACCGCCACCTACACCGTCACCATGTCGGTGGGCGCGACCACCGCCGCTGCCCTGAGCGTGCCGATCGCCGCGCGTCTGGGCTCTCCCACGCTCGGGCTGGCGGCCTGGGCGATCCCCGCGGCCCTGGCGCTGCTGGTCTTCCTGCCGTTGGCCATCCGCGGAAGCCGCACGGCAGGACCCGCGGGACCCCACGTTTCCCCGTGGCCCATGCTGGCCACCCGCAGGGGCCTGCTGTTCACCTCGACCTTCGCCGTGCAGTCGATGCTGGTGTACACGCTGTTGAGCTGGTTGCCGCACATCCTCATCTCGCGCGGATCGGACCCTGCCACCGCGGGCTTCATGCTGGGCTTGGTGCAGGCGGTCAGCATCCCCACCGTGTTGCTCATGCTGTGGATGGCATCGAAGCCGCGGCTGTTGCGCGGCGCCTTCATCCTGACTTGCGGATGCGCCGTCGCCGGCTTCACCTCCTTGCTGCTGCTCCCTGTCGCGTTCTCGGTGATCCCGGCGATCCTCACCGGCATGGGGCTCGGCATCTTCCCGCTGTTGATGCTGATGATCAGCCGCAGCGGCGAGAGCGCCGCCGAAACCACCGCGCTGTCCACCCTGGCCCAGTCCGTCGGATACCTCATCGCCGCCGCCGGGCCGTTCGGGCTCGGACTGTTGCAGGGCGTTCTTGGATCCTGGACGGTTCCGCTGGTGATCCTCGTCGGAATCACCTTGGTGCAGTTCGTCCTGGGCTACCGGCTGGGCGGACTTGGGCGCAAGCCGAGCGTCCCGGCCGTGGTGCGGGCATGACTGCCCCCGGGGTGCGGCAGCCCTTGGCCGACGAGGTTGTTGCCCGGCTGCGCAACGCCGTCGCGTCGGGCCGCTGGCGCGTGGGGGAGAAGATCCCCTCCGAACCCGAACTCATTGCCGAATTCGGGGTCTCCCGCGGCACTCTGCGCGAGGCCATCAAGGCGCTTGCCCACGCCGGATTGTTCGAGGTCCTGCGCGGGGACGGGACCTATGTGCGGGCCACCAGCGAAATCAGCGGCACCGCACAGCGGGTCTACCGCGAACACGCGGACGAGGACGTGCTCCAGGTACGCTTTGCCCTGGACACCCAGGCCGCCCGGCTCGCCGCCGGCTCTGCCGACACCGCAGTGGTCGCCGAACTCCGCGCGCTGCTGGCGCGACGGCGCGAGGCCTGGGAGGCCGGCGACTACGAGGCCTGGTCGGCCGCGGATTGGGAGTTCCACCTGCGCGTGGCCGAGGCCTCAGGCAATTCGCTCCTGCACGAGCTCTACGAAAGCTTCGGTGATGTCTTCCACGGGACCAAGATGGTCCAGCGGCTCGAGGCCGGTTTTGACGGCTGCCTGGCCACCGGCCACGAAGAGCTGCTGGACGCGATCGAGGCCGGGGACGGCGAGGCCGCCGTGCGCACCGTCATCGCGAACCTCGACTACTGCATGGGCTGGATGCCCGGGAGATAGCCGTAAAACGCCGAAGGTGCGCCGCGGCCGCAAGACCGTGACGCACCGTCGGTGTCTCTGAACGCGTGAACCCGGGAGCTACTCGGTGACCTCGAAGGTCAGGGTCTCGGTGAACTCGCGGCCGTGCACGTCGGTCGCGGTGACCTCGGCGGTGTGCTCGCCAACGGCGAGGCCGGAGGGCAGCTCCAGACGCCACAGGTGCATCGATCTGTCGGCCAAGCCGCCGCCGTGGACGAACTGCTCGGCGATGGCAACGGGATCGGAGTACTCGGAGCCGACCAGTGGGGTCTCGCCACGTAGCTGCTGGGTCCGCGACGCAACCGACGGCTCGCCGCCGTCGATTTCGACCTCGACCGTGGAACCGGTCGAACCCATCCAGAAGTTGGTCGTCAGCCAGGACTGGCCCGCCAGATCGGTTTGGGACACCGCCATCGGGTTTTCCAGCTCCGGAGCCGACCCGCGCGGCACCGTGATGTTGTCTGCGTACCAGGCACGGTACTTCGGGGTGTTCAGACCCACGGACATCTGCTCGGATCCGTCGCCGCCGCGGATGGTGAGCCGCTCCGTGACCTCCGTGTTCTTGATGTCGAGGGTCAGTACGCCGGGCGGGGTGCCGTCACGCTGGACCGAGGTCGGGTAACCCCCATCGACGACCCGGCCGCCGTACCAATGGCCCGACACCGCGGGCACGGTCAGGTGCGTGAACGGCAGGCCCGCCTCGCCGACTTCGTCGCGCCATCCGTCCATCAGGTCGCCCTTGCGCAGGTTTTCAGCCATGTGCGTGTGCCCGCCCAGCGAGACGACCTCGCGGCCCTCAAGGATCCCGTAGAGCTCCTTGAGCTGCTTCATCGTGTGGGAGTTGCTGTAGTAGAACTCGAGCAGCGGGCTGTGGCCGGCCAGCACGATCACCTTGTTCTTCGGGACCTTCGCGATGTCGGAGCGCAACCATTCGAGCTGGTGTTCGCCGAGCCCGTAGGTGTAGTCGCCCTTCTTTGCGGGAACCTTCGTCGGGTATTCGATGTTGCTCAGGGCCACCACATGGGCCTTGCCGGCGTCGTAGGAGTAGTACTCCGGACCGAACTGGGCGCGGTACGAGTCGAACTCGTGCTCGCCGTCGAGCGCATCGAAGTCCAGGTCATGGTTGCCGGGCAGGAACCGCGCCGGGCCGTTGAGCATGGAGGTCAGTTCGCGGGTCTGGGTGAAGACCGAAAGGTCGTCACCGACCACGTCCCCGATGAAGAGCGCCCCGCAACCCGCGTAGTCCCGGCGTTCGGCGAGGTCCGCGAATACGCCGTTGCGGGCGAATTCGACCTCTTTCTGGTTGTAAGTCTGGATATCGGCGCCGATGGCGCAGTGCTGCTCGGGGGACTGGGTGAGATTGCTCTGGGCCAGCGGGAAATTCACCGCCTCCGGCAGGGCGCCGGTGGGTGCGATCCCGCCGAACTTCAGCTCCGGGGAGCCAGCGGGCAGGTGGTTGTAGAAGAACTGGGCGACATTGTGCTCATCGACCGGGACCTGGTAGCCGCGGGGCTGGGTGACGAAGACCGTCATGTTCTCAAAGGCCGGAAGCTCGTAGCGGCCGTTCGGATCGGTCGTGGCGATATCGCGCCCGTTGGACACGGCAACGCCATTAAGGCCCCGTTCGTTGCCGTCAAGAACGGCGTTCTTGTTGGAGTCATCGAAAACCATACCTTTGAGTGAATCCTGGTTGTTGGCGCCGGTGGATTCAACAACGTCAACGGAGCCGCGGTAGGCATTTGCGTCCCAGTCGACCTGGGCGGGCGCTGCCCCGGCGGACGAGGACAGCAGAGTGCCCACAACGAGCACGGCAGCGGTCCCTGCAATGATGCCGAGCGGTCGGCCGGGGAGTCTTTTCGGCGGATGGGTGGACGAGGGCATGACTTACCTCCGGTTTGGGGAAAACCAGCCGGCTATTTCGCCGACCGCCACCAGCCTTCCAAACGCCGATGAATGGAAGGCCGCCATCGCGGACCGGCACTAGGTCAAGCTCATGAAGACTCGCCAAACGGCGCAATAACAAGGCCAAGCACAGAATTCATGTGCGGTACCGGCGTTATTGTCCTCCCGTAAACGACCATGGGCAGGCAGGCAGGCAGACAGGCAGGGGGCGGCCGTTGCAGGTATCGTCCTTCTGGACGTCCAGAAATTTGGGCCCGTGGCTGCCGGAATAGACTGGGGCATGCCGATTTTGAACAAGGACATGACGCTCTGCATATCGCTGGCGGCGCGGCCCAGCAACAACGGGACATTGTTCCACAACCACCTCTACGACCAACTGGGCCTGAACTGGATCTACAAGGCCTTCGCCCCCACCGACCTGGCCCAGGCGGTCGCCGGCATCCGTGGGCTGGGCATCCGGGGCGCCGCCGTCTCCATGCCCTACAAGGAAGCGGTGATCCCGCTCGTGGACCATATGGCCCCCTCCGCTGCGGCCATCGAGTCCGTGAACACCATTGTCAATGACAATGGCTTCCTCACGGCCCACAACACCGATTACTCGGCCGTGGTTGAACTGCTGAGGAACCAAAACCTGCCTCCGTCGTTGCGAACTGTCGTCCGAGGGTCCGGGGGAATGGCCAAGGCGGTGGTGGCGGCGCTGGCGCACTGCGGGTTTGGCGAGGTCGTGGTGGTGGCCCGCAACGAATCGGCGGGACGGAAATTGGCGCAGGCGTACGGCTTCGTCTGGGCGCCGGAAGCCGCCGACGGTGCGGAGCTGCTGGTTAACGTCACCCCCATTGGCATGGCCGGCGGTGAGGAAGCCGAGCAGTTGCCTTTCACTCTGGAGCAGGTCGCGGCCGCGCGGGCAGTGTTCGACGTGGTTGCCGTGCCCGCGGAAACACCTCTCATCCGTGCGGCACGCAACGCGGGGAAGCCTGTCGTGACAGGCGCCGACGTGGCAACGCTACAGGCAGTGGAGCAATTCGTGCTCTACACCGGCGTGACGCCCACCGGGGAGCAGACACGAGCGGCCCGCGCATTCATGCTGGCAAACACCCACACCGGCTAGCGTCGGCCGGCGGGACGGATCGTCCATGGCCCGGCTCTGGGCCCAAACATGAAACCCCCTGCCGCCGGGCTTTTGGCGGCAAGCGGCAAGTCCACAAGCGACGGCGGTGCGCCGCGGCCCGAGAGCCGCGACGCACCGCCGGTGCGTTTGAAGCTGTGAAGCGGGGTGTTACTCGGTGACCTCGAAGGTCAGGGCCTCGGTGAATTCGCGGCCGTGAACGTCGGTCGCGGTGACCTCTGCGGTGTGCTCGCCGACGGCGAGGCCGGAGGGCAGTTCCAGGCGCCACAGGTGCATGGAGCGGTCCGCGACGCTGCCGCCGTTGACCAGCTGCTCGGCAACTGCCACCGGGTCGGAGAACTCGGCGCCGACCAGCGGGGCTTCGCCTTCCATCGCCTGGGTGCGGGTCGCTTCGGTGGATGCCGCGCCGTCGACGCTCACCTTGACGGTGGAGCCGGTGGAACCCATCCAGAAGTTGGTGGTCAGCCACGTGTCGTTGGCCAGATCGGCCTTCGAAACGGAAAGCGGGTTCTCGAACTCGGGGGCACTGCCCTTGTTGCCGAGGTTAGCGGTGTACCAGTCGCGGTAGGCCGGGGTGTTCAGGCCGAGGGCCATCTGCACGGAGTCGTCTTCGCCGCGGACGGTGAAGCGCTCGACGACATCGGTGTTCTTGATGTCAAGGGTCAGCACGCCCGGGCGTCCGCCGTCGCGCTGCAGGGCGAGCGGGTAGCCGCTCTCGCCGTCGCGTCCCGAGTACCAGTCACCGGAGATCGCGCCGGCGGTGATGTGGGTGAAGGGCAGTCCGTCGATTCCGAAGATGTCGTTCCAGCCTGCGAGCTTGTCGCCTTCGCGCATGTTCTCAATGCTGTGGGTGTGTCCGCCCAGGGCCACGACCTCGCGGCCTTCGAGCAGTTCGTAGATCTCGGCGACCTGCTTGACCTGGTGCTTGGCGCTGCCCTGGTCGGCGAAGTCCAGCAGCGGGATGTGTGCGGCCAGCACGATGACCTTGTTCATCGGTACCTGGGCGATGTCGTTGCGCAGCCACTGAAGCTGCTGCTCGTCCAGGGCGCCGGTGTAGTCGCCCTTCGCTGCAGGCTGCTTGGTCGGGTACTCGACCGTGTTCAGCGCGACCACGTGGGCCTTGCCGGCGTCGTAGGAGTAGTAATCCGGGCCGAGGTTGGCCTTGAAGGTGTCGAACGCGTGCTCGCTGGTGGCCGAGTCGAAGTCCAGGTCGTGGTTGCCGGGCAGGAAGCGGGCCGGGCCGTTCAGGACGCTGGCCAGCTCGCGGGTCTGCGGGTAGAAGGAAAGGTCGTCGCCGACCACGTCTCCAATGAACAGGGCGCCGCAGCCCTCGTAGTCGGTGCGCTGGGCCAGGTCGGCGAAGGCGCCGTTGCGGGCGTATTCGACCTCGTCCTGGTTGTAGGTCTGGATGTCGCCGCCGATCAGGCAGTGCTGCTCGGGGGACTGGGTCAGCTTGCTCTTGGCCAGCGGGAAGTTCACTGCCTGAGGCAGGGCGCCGGTCGGGGCGATGCCGCCGAACTTCAGCTCCGGGGAACCTTCGGGCAGGTGGTGGTAGGAGAACTGGGCGACGTTGTTTTCGTCGACCGGTACCTGGTAGCCGCGCGGCTGGGTGACGAACACGCTCATGTTGTCGAAGGCCGGCAGTTCGTAGCGGCCCTTCGAATCGGTCGTTGTGACGTCGCGTCCGTTCGACACGGTCACGCCGTTCAGGCCGAGCTCTTTGGCGTCCTGCTTGGAGTTCTTGTTCTTGTCATCGAAGACGATTCCATCGATCGCCTGCTCGGCGGTGTCGCCGGTCGACGTTACGACATCGACGGTGCCGCGGAAGGCAGCTGCGTCCCAGTCGCTTTCGGCAGGGGCTGCGCTGGCGGCGGGGGAGACCAAAGCGGCTGCGGCAAGGATAGCCAAGGTTGCGGCGGTGATGCCGATCGGGCGGGTTTGGCGCTTTTTGGGCGTATGGGCGAACGACTGCACGATGTACCTCCGGGTTGGGGGAAACCTGCCGACCATTTCGTCGGCACCATCAACATTCCAAGCGCAGGTGAATGGCACACCGGGATCGAGGTCCAGCGAGGGGACCTGTCGGTGAAGACTTGCCGACGTATGGTTCAAGGGTCAAGCGCTCCGCGACCTGTTGGAACTAGCCTGCGGGCGGCAACGAGCCTAGGCGCGTTGAGGTTGCCCGATAATGGAGAAGTGGGTGGACCGCCCGGCAATCGCGACGGTGTCGTCAGTCGTGGGTGGCCGGTTCGCCGTGGCGACGCTTCCAGATGGCGTGCCCGATGGTCGCGGTCGCCGTCAGAACCGCGCTAAGAAGCAAACCGTATCCGAAGATGGCTGCGTAATTGCCCGTTTCGGCCAACGAAGCCGTGGCGAAGATTCCCAGCGAGCCACCCAGGAACAGCGATGCGGCGAACAAGGAGACGGTCGTCGCACGGGCCTGCGGTGCGACATCGGTGGCCCAGCCCTGCATTGACGAGTGCATGACCGCGTTGGCAACGCCGATCAAGGTCGCCGTCACGGTGACCACCGTCGGCACCGGCCAGAGCATGGAGATCCCGCAAGCCAGCGTCAATACCGTTCCGCCGGCACAGATCAGCTGGGTCCGGGAGAAACGGTGCACCAACATCTTCATGGCGCGGGCCCCGAGAATCACCCCCACGGCATAGCCGGTGGCCAACAGCCCTGCCACCCCGATCCCCACTCCGGCGTGCTGCAGCGCCGGCACGATGTAGGTCAGTGCACCGAGCAACACCATGCCTTCCACCAGGGCAATGACATAGAGGCCAACCGTGGCCCCGGTAAAGGCGCGCCGCAGTTGGAAGCGGCCGCGGACTACTGGAGGGGCTGCGACCTTTGCCAGTGCGAAGAGGATTGTCGAGGCCCCCAGCGCGGGAAGCCCGAAGACCAGCCGCCAATCCACGAAGGTCGCCACGGCTCCTGCACCCAGGGTGGCCAGGGTCGCCCCCAGCGAGGAATAGATCTGCAGGTCCGAGAGCCCCCGAGCGCGGTCGATCCCCGTCCGGGTATCACCCAGCAGCGTGAGCAAGGTCGGATAGAGGGCACCAAACATGAAACCGGTGAATGCCCGGACCACGAGCAACGGCAGGTAGGTCATGAACAGGGTGCTCGCGACGGCGCCAAGCACGGCCCCGAGCAAAGCCGTTCGCAACACTGTCAGCCGACCGAACCGGTCGCTAAGCAATCCCCACAAGGGTTGTCCGAATGCGTAGAAAAGCGCATAGACGGCGACCAGTTGGACTGCCTGGGCCAGTGAAAGATCCGTGAAAGTTGCCAGAGCGACGAGCATGGGCGGGGTGGCGAAGCGGTCAAAGAAAGCCAGGAAGCCGATGGAGCGCAGTACCGGGTCGGGTATCGTGCCCAGTGCTGCGGTCGATTTCTTGGCCATGTATGCGTTCGTCCCTTTCCACGCTCATCTCTCGATACATGTAACCAGACGGGGCAGAAGCAAGCGGTTTTCGTGACGAGGCGCGCGCATCGCCGGCGTCCAGGGTTGCTGCGGTCCGTCGGGACGGGACGCACCGTGAAAGCGCGAAGCGTCGAAGTCTTGAAGAGTGTTCCCAACGGTGGGGCCATGAAAATTCACGGGACAACGTGGCCGGGCGCCTGCAGGGCAGCCTCGACTGCATGCGCCTACCTGCTAAGCCGCATCGGGCAGTCCGAACACACCCGGAACCCAAGGATGGTGAGCGTCGACAACCCAAATGTTTCCCACTATCGATCTCGGTTCAGTAGCCTGCCGCGGACGGGACACGGGAAAGCGAAGCGCAGGCAACCACGAAGATGGCTACCGCGCTTCACCTACCCATACACCCCGGGGCTCAACGTATTGGACGTCTTGCCGGGCTGTCAGCGTCCAAAGATCCTGCCCAGAAAACTGCGAAGCCCGCCGCGGGAACCCAAATGGCCGTCAAGCTCCCACGGACCGGCGGCCGCGTCGGACAACCTGCCATCCTCTCCGTAAAGGACATGCTTGGTGCCAGGGCCAGGGATCTGGGCACCGGCCAGATTCGGGAGCCCGGGGCTTGATGCCGAACCATGCAGGGCTGCAGGCCCCATCCTTGAAATCCTGCCCGCGGTGTTCTCAGGGCGGGGAATTCTGTTTTTCATTGTCATCACCGAGTCCTTTATGCGTACCTCAATTCTAGATTTGTTGGCCGGATCTGAGCATGAAATCCGACAACATCTTTTGCTGTCGCCGTGTCGGTTCACTGGAGCCCGAGATCAGGTTCACGTGCTTGTGGCTTGCTCCAAGTCACATGACGAAAGGTGAATATTTCTTGCGGCGTTTGACGGGTTCCCGATAGTGAACGTCCCCACCTGCCCATGCAGGACGACAAACAAGACCTTGAGTGACGTCAGGGATCGACCGTTGGTCGTCGTGTGTCATCCGGGTTTCGTCGGCCAATTGCGCCTGATTGAATCAAAGGGTACCCATCCAGAGCGGCCGAGAGACCTGGCTTGTTGACGCCGCAGCAAGTTCACGGAGCGGTTCGTGGATCGTGCTTCAGCCATGAACGATGGCGATCGCGCGCTTCCGTTCTCGAACCGGCCTTGCCGTGCCCGTGGGGAGTTGGGCTTGTCGAGTTCTTCGCCACCGAAGTTGTTGAAGGTTCGCGCTTCAAACCAGATGTCCTAACCATTTCGATCGATTCGTTGACACGACCAGGAGCCCACAATGACCACGACGTCCCTCTCCCGCAGCCGGCTCGAGCAGCTCTCGGTACGCTTCGCCCCGCTTTTCGCTGACATCGCCGCAGGCGCCTCGGAGCGCGACCGCACCCAGTCACTTCCCCGCGAACAGGTGGCAGCGTTGGCCGCCGCCGGGTTCGGCGCGGTGCGAGTGCCCGAGTCCCACGGAGGCGCGGGTGTCACGCTGCCCGAGCTCTTCGAGCTGCTGACCGAACTGGCGGCGGCCGACCCCAACATCACCCAGGCGCTGCGTGCACACTTCGCGTTCGTGGAGGACCGGCTCGTCGCCGCCCCCGGCGTGGAACGCGATGCGTGGCTGGCGCGCTTTGTCGCCGGCGAGCTGGTCGGCAACTCCTGGACGGAGATCGGGGTCGTGGCCGTGGGCGAGGTGAACACCAAGGTCAGCCCCGACGGCAACGGCGGGTTCGTGGTCAACGGGACCAAGTACTACTCGACCGGGTCGATCTATGCCGACTGGATCGACACCTACGCCCAGCGCACCGACACCGGCACCCGCGTCATTGCCGCGGTAAACGCCCACCAGCCCGGCGTGCGGCTTGACGACGACTGGGACGGATTTGGCCAGCGCACCACCGGCACCGGGACCTCCACGTTCACCAATGCCGTCGTGACCGCGGAGAACCTCATCGAGTTCGACACCCGGTTCAAGTACCAGACCGCCTTCTACCAGGAGGTGCTGTTGGCGGTGCTGGCGGGAACGGCGCGCGCCGTCGAACGCGAGTTCGCCGCCGAGCTGGCCGCGCGCAAGCGCACCTTCAGCCACGCGGCGGCCGATGTGGCGGGCCAGGACCCGCAGCTGTTGCAAATCGTCGGGGAGGTTTCCGCCGCAGCATTCGTCGCGGCAGGCGCGGTGGAACGCGTGGCCGTTTCCCTGCAGCGCGCCTCCGAAACCGCCGTCGGGATCCACACCGGGGAGGTCACCGAGCAGGAGGACGAGGCTGCCAACGACGCCGCTGAATTGGCCTCGGCCCAGGCGCAGGTGGCACTGACCCCGTTGGTGCTCAACGCGGTGACCCATGCCTTTGATGCGCTTGCCGCCTCGGCCACCAGCACCACCAAGAACCTGGACCGCCACTGGCGCAACGCCCGCACCGCGGGCAACCACAACCCCTGGGTCTACAAGGCCCGCCTGGTGGGGGACCACGCCGTCAACGGCGTGGCCCTGCCGCGGGTCTGGGCCATCGGGGCGTCGAAAAAGGCGTAGTCGGGCGGCGCGGCCTGCGGGACCAGTTGTAAGGCGTGGTCGTCGAGACCTTGAGCAGGCCCGAGCGTTCAAGGATGGGCCGCGAGTACTCCGTCGAGTCGCTGTGGACCAGCTTCTTGCCCTGGGCCAGCGCCGACCGCGCCCGTGCAGCCGTCAAGGCGCGGTAGATGCCGCGCCCGCGGTAGACCTCAAGGGTGGCGCCGCCCCAGATGCCAACGAAGTCGGTGTCAGGCACGGGCTCGAGCCGGCCCGCACTGACCATGCGCCCATCGGTCTCGGCCACCCAGAGCTCCATGCCGTCGTTGTGCGCCAGTCGGTTGATGAGTGCATCGGCAAGACGGGTGTTGGAGGGGTTGCCGAAAGCCTGCTCGACCATCTCGCTCATGGTGCGTACATCGGAATCGCTGGTGATCCGCCGCAGGCCGACCCCGTCAGGGGTCGGGACATCGGCACATAATCCCTCGAGGGCTCCGATCATGATCGATTCTGGCTCGTCGGGCAGGAATCCATGGGCCAGCAGTGCCTCGTGCAGCCCCGGTGCATGATCGTGCCCCCGGCTTTTCCACTCGACGCCGGCGATCGTCGGATCCTTGCGGAAATGGTCGAGCGCCCGGCCGACGAGTGTGGCGATTCCGAATTCGTCAAGGGATCCCAGATCCCGGTACGTAATAAAGCCTCGCCCTCCGACGAACGTCACCAGGCGCAGGGTGTCCAGCAGGTCCACTCGGATCGCGCTGGGCGTTTCGGCGTCGGTGCGGAGCTGGTCGTCGTAGGCCTCGAGGTATTTCGCATGGTCAGTCACCGGTTTCATGCTCTCAGGGCGGTGGGTTCGGCACAACCCCCGTTGAGCGGCGGGAAAGCCCGACGCGAATAGCTCCACATCGAGTCCTGGTGGTTCGTGGGCGGCTATGCACGCAGGCGGATTCGGCATTCAACTTCCCCGAAACGCATGTTTGGCGTTTCCAATGCAGCTTTTTCTGGTCAAGTGCTGGGAAGATCTCCACTTCTTCGCGTACCCTGAAAACGTGAGCACCCCCACATGGAACCGGCCTGCAACACCGGAGAAGAGCGTCCTGTCGCAGGAAGATGCCGAGCAGCTGGACATCATTTCCCTCGGCCGGCGGATCCGGCACCTGCGCAAGGCCAAGGCAATGACCCTTGACGACCTCTCGGAAGCCGTGGGCACCGCGCCCAGCCAACTGTCACTGATGGAAAACGGCAAGCGCGAGCCCAAGCTCAGCATGCTCAAGTCCCTGGCCGCCATCTTCGGGGTCGGGCTGGACGAGCTGCTCGGTGCCGCGCCACCCACCCGGCGCGCCGCCCTGGAGATCGAGCTGGAGCGCGCCCAGCGCGGTCCGCTCTACCAATCGCTCGGGCTCCCCAAAGTGCGCATCTCCTCGCGCACGCCCATGGACGTGCTCGAATCCCTGGTCGGGTTGCAAGGGGAGCTGGAGAGACGGCTCAACGAGCAATCGGCCACCCCCGAAGAGGCACGCCGCGCCAACGCGGAACTGCGCGGCGAGATGAAGGCACGCAACAACTACTTCCCGGCGATCGAGAAGGAAGCCGCGCGCGTGCTCAAGGCCATCGGCCACACCGCCGGGCCGCTCTCGCACCACCAGGTCGCCGACATCGCCTCGCACCTGGGCTTCTCCCTGCACAACGTCTCGGACCTGCCGCACTCCACCCGCTCGGTCACCGACCTGAAGAACATGCGGGTCTACCTCACCCAGTCCCAGCGCTCGGAGCATTCCACCCGCTCGGTGCTGCTGCAGGCCTTCGGCCACCACGTGCTGGGGCACGCCACCCCGGGGGACTATGCCGAGTTCCTGCGCCAACGCGTGGCCACCAACTACTTTGCAGCCTCCCTGATGATGCCCGAAAAGGCCACCGTGGAATTCCTGCAGCGCGCCAAGAGCGCCCGGGAGCTCGCCGTCGAGGACATCCGGGACGCCTTCGCTGTCTCCTACGAGACCGCAGCACACCGCTTCACCAACCTGGCCACCGAGCACCTGGGCATCACGGTGCACTTCCAGAAGGTCCACGAGTCGGGCATCATCCACAAGGCCTACGAGAACGACGGCGTGAACTTCCCGATGGACCACATGGGCGCCATCGAGGGCCAATCGGTGTGCAGGCACTGGACCAGCCGTGAGGTCTTCGACGTGGCCGACCAGTTCAGCGCCTACAACCAGTACACCGACACCACGGCAGGAACCTTCTGGTGCACCGCGCGGACCGAGCGTTCCAACACCGGGAAGTTCTCGCTGAGCATCGGGGTGCCCTACGTGCACGTGAAGTGGTTCCGCGGACGCGACACCACCGAGCGCTCCGTGTCCACGTGCCCGGACGAATCCTGCTGCCGCCGCCCGCCACTGGAACTGCAACAGCAGTGGGCGGGCCAGGCCTGGCCCAGCGCGCGTGCCCAGACGCACCTTTTGGCTGCCATGCCGCAAGGGGCCTTCCCGGGTGTGGACGAGACCGAAGTGTATTCCTTCCTGGCGCAGCACTCGATGGACAAATAGTGTGCCGCGTCACACGTGCGTCATTCTTTCTGCCCGGCACCGCGAACTGGTAGGCATGAGGGGGAAAGCCCGAACCGACTCCCAGTGAAGGGGACCCCACGCCATGCGGTATGTCGTTGGATGCACCGAGGACAAGCGAGGCCGCGAGGCAATCTCGCTGGCCCTTGCCCTGTCCAGGTCGTTGGCAGCACCCGCGCATGCCGAGATCGAACTGGTCCACATCCTTCCCGGGGTACCGCCGGCAGAGGCCGCCACCCGGAGTGAGCGCGTGTACCAGGAGTTCCTTCAGCAGGCCGCCCAAAAATGGATGGACCGGGCCTTTGCGCTCGTGCCCTCCAGCATGGTCGCGCGAACCCAGATCCGCTTTGCCGCGTCGATGGCCGAGGGATTGCTCGAGGCGGTGGCAGCGTTCAAGGCCGACCTGGTCGTGGTGGGAGCCGCCAGCACCGGGCCGCTGCGCCGGTTCACCGTGGGCTCCGTGGCCAACGCCCTACTGCATTCCTCGCCGGTTCCGGTGGCGTTGGCTCCCTCGGGCTACCTCCCGCCCCGGGAAATCACCCGCATCACCTGTGCCCTGGGCACGCGCACCGGGGCGGACTCGGTGCTGGAGGCAGCGGTGGACTCCGCCGCCGTCCGCCACGTTCCGCTGCGGCTGATCTCCCTGGTGGCCATGGATGGCGAGAAGCACCACGGCGACCGGATCGACGCGGCGCGCGTCCACGCCCGGCAGACCCTCGAGACGGCCATCGCGGGCGTGCGGAACCGGACGATTGTCACCGCCGACGTCGCCCAGGGCCGCTCGACCGAAGCCGCCGTCGATGCCCTCGACTGGGACGAGTCCGAAATCGTCCTTCTCGGGTCAAGCCGCCTGGCGGAGCGAAGCCGGATCTTCCTGGGGTCCACCGCGAACAAGATGCTGCGCGCCCTACCGGTCCCCATCGTGGTCGTCCCGCGCTTCTACGTCCCCATCCCGGCGGGCGCCAGCCATGGATTTCTCTAGGATCGCGCGCCCCGGTGGCCCGGAAGTCCGGCAGCTGCTTCCGGAACTGCGCGATCGGGTCCTGGCGCCCATTGCGGTCTCGACGGAGTCCGGCGAGCCGCTCTACCGGCAGCTTCGGCAGGCGCTGGAACACCAGATCCTTGTCGGCACCCTGGTGCCCGATCAGCCACTGCCCTCTTCGCGAGACCTGGCCCGCGAACTGGGGCTTTCGCGCAACACCGTCAACGCCGCCTACCAGGAACTGCTGGCTTCGGGCATGATCGAGTCGCGCTCGCGCCGCGGCTATTTCATCAACACCCAGATGCTGCGCAACCGCGAACTCGATGGCGCCACCGCCACGGCCGAGGGGACGGCCGTCGACTGGTCCCGGCACATCCGTCCGCGCGAGGACGCGGGCATGCCCGAAATCACCAAGGTCCGGAACTGGTCCTCCTACCCCTACCCGTTTGTGGCAGGGCAGGTCGACGAGCGCGACTTCCCGCGCCTGGCCTGGTCGCGGGCGCTGCGCGACGCCCTGGATGCGCCGCACCTGTTCTACTCGCTGCGCGACTCGGTGGACGAAGACGACCCATACCTGGTCGAGGTATTGTGCAAGCGGGTCCTTCCGGCCCGGGGCATCCTGGCGAGGCCGGAAAACATCCTCGTCACCGCCGGCTCCCAGCAGGGGCTGGATCTGTTGGCGCAGACCATGATGGGCAGCGACACCGTGGTCGGGGTGGAGAACCCCGGGTACGTCGATGCCCGGCACACCTTCGCGCGCACCGGGGCCACGCTGCGCCCGCTGGCGGTTGACGAACTCGGGCTGGTGCCGCCCGAGGCGTTCGGGGACCTTGACCTGCTCTACCTCACCCCCAGCCACCACAGCCCCACCAACGTCACGCTCTCGGGCAGCCGGCGCCAACAGATCCTGGCCGGCACCCGCGACGCGGGGGCGCTGATCATCGAGGACGACTACGACAGCGAGTTCCGCTACCGAGGCAAGCCCACCCCGGCGCTGAAGGCCCTGCCGAACTCCGGGCACGTCATCTATCTCGGCTCCTTCACCAAGTTCCTGGCCCCCGGGCTGCGCATGGGGTACCTGGTGGCCGAGGCGGAATTGATCACCGAATTGCGGAACCAGCGGCGCTACAAGATCCGGCACATCCCGGGCCACCCCCAGCGCGCCATGGCGCTGCTGATCGAATCGGGCCAGTATCATCGCACCATCTCGCGGCGCCGCACCCAGCTGCAGCGCAAGTGGCAGGTGCTCACCGAGGCGCTGGAGGAATTCGTGCCCTGGAAGGTCGTTGCGCCCCCGGGCGGGGTCAGTGTCTGGATCACGGGTCCCGCGGACCTCGATTGCGTGCAATTGGCCGCGGAGGCGCTGAAGGCAGGGGTCGTCATTGAGCGCGGGGACGTCTTCTTCGATGACCCCGGCGCCAACCGCAACCACTTCCGCCTGGGATTCGCGGCCATCAAGCTCGAGGCCATCCGCCCGGGCATCAGGGAGCTGGGCCGCGTCATCGCCAAGCTCGCCGGCTAGCGCGGGGCCGGTCCCCGCAATCCGGTGGACCCATTGAACCCTGCACGATCTGGATCTGTGCCCAACGGCGCCCCTGCAGAACAGTGGAAGCTAACGCGGGCAGTTCGCCGCACCACCGCCCGTGCCCGCGCGCCGGCACCCCCCTCCCAACGACAAGGAAGTCGCAATGAAACTTTCCAGCACGCTCGAAAACAACCAGGCCACAGACCCGCAGACCGCCCTTGGCGCAGTGCCGCAACGGGCCGCCTACATTGAAACGGCGGCCATCACCGCCAACGTGCGGGCACTGCGGAAGGTCGCCGCCGGTGCCAGGCTGCTGGCGGTGCTCAAGGCCGACGGCTACGGGCACGGCCTGGTGCCAGCCGCCCGCGCCGCCCTCGACGGGGGAGCGGACTACCTCGGCACGGCCGTGCTTGAGGAGGCCTTCGCGGTGCGCGCCGACGGAATCACCGCACCGCTCTTTTCCTGGTTGGCCGCCCCCGGCGCCCCCTATGCCCGGGCCATCGCCGAGGACATCGAGCTCGCCGCGTATTCGGTGGCGCAGCTGCGGGAGATCGCCGCCGCCGCGCGGGCTGTCGGCGGGGTGGCCCGGATCCACCTGAAGATCGACACCGGCATGTGGCGCGGCGGGGCGACGATCGCGGACTGGCCCGCGCTGTGCGCCGCGGCCCGGGAACTGGAAGTCGCCGGCCGGATCCGGGTGCTGGGCATCTGGTCCCACCTGGCCTGCGCCGATGAACCGGGACACCCCTCGGTGGCGGCTCAGCTGCAGGTCTTCGCCACCGCCATCGACATGGCCCGGTCCCTGGGGCTGGACCCGGCGCTGTGCCACATCGCCAACTCCGCGGCAACCCTCGCGACCCCGGAGGCGCACTTCGACATGGTCCGCACCGGGATCGCCGTCTACGGGGTCAACCCGCTGCCCGTGCAGGAACGCACCAACTGCCCGGCGTTGCGGCCGGCCATGACCCTGGGCGCGGCCGTCGTGCAGACCAAGCGCGCGCCGTCCGGCGCCGGGATCTCCTACGGCCACACCGAAGCCACACAGCGGGACACCACGCTGGCGGTCGTTCCGCTGGGCTACGCCGACGGGGTCTTCCGCAGTGCCAGCTCCGTGGGACCGGTCCAGATCGGCGCGGGGCGGTACCGGGTCCTGGGCCGGGTCTGCATGGACCAGTTCGTCATCGACGTGGCCGACGACGATGTCGCCGCCGGCGACGCTGCGCTGCTCTTTGGCCCCGGGGACGCCGGTGAGCCGCATGTCGAGCAGTGGGCGGAGGCCTCCGGGACCATCCCGTACGAGATCCTGACCCGCGTGGGGACCAGGGTGCCGCGGATCTACGTGTAGCCGCGCTGCTGGTACCTAAAAAGGGAAGCCAATTTGGGTCTGGGAAAGGACCCAGCATGAGGGCAGAGTGATACACACCACACGGCAACGTCGGATGGCGCGGGGATCCCCGGGTGCAAGGAAGCGCCCGGGGCCCTGACAGGAAAACTTTGAATGGAGGGGTCTCGTGACCAACTCAGATATCCGCAATCGTGCACAGCGGCATCTCTACCCGCACTTCACCACAGGCCAGGCGTGGAACGACCCGAACCTGCCCATCATCACGCGGGGCGAGGGAAGCTACCTCTTTGACGAGGACGGCAACAAGTTCCTCGACGGATTGGCCGGGCTCTTCTGCGCCAACATCGGCCACGGCCGCCAGGACATCCCCAAGGCCGCGTACGAGCAGATGTCCAAGCTGGCCTACTGGACCAACTGGGGTTCGGCCCACCCGGCGGCGGTCGATGCCGCCACCTTGATCGCCGGGCTGGCCCCGGGCGACCTCGACGTCGTCTTCTTCGTGAACTCCGGTTCCGAGGCCGTCGAGTCGGCCATCAAGTTCGCCCGCCAGTACCACCGCGGCCAAGGCGAACCCGAGCGCACCAAGATCATCGCCCGCAACATGGCCTATCACGGCACCACCCTTGGCGCCCTGGCCGTCACCGGGATCCCCGCCTACAAGGAGGCCTTCGGCACCCTGATGCCCGGCGTCTTCCACGTCCCCAACACGCTGGGCGAGGTCGTCCCGGAGGGCGGATCCGCCGCGGACCTGCCCTCCATCCAGGCCATCCGCCAGGTCATCGCCGAACAGGGCGCACACACCATCGCCGCGCTTTTTGCCGAGCCGGTGCAGAACTCCCGCGGCGCGCTGGTCCCGCCGACCGGCTACTGGCAGGAATTGCGTTCCATTTGCGACGAGCACGGCATCCTGCTGGTCGCCGACGAAGTCATCACCGGCTTCGGCCGCCTGGGCGAATGGTTCGGCAGCATCAAGTACGGCGTGGTCCCCGACCTCATCACCTTCGCCAAGGGCTCCACCTCCGGCTACGCGCCGCTGGGCGGGGTCATCATCCGCAAGCCGCTGGCCGATGCCATGCTTTCCTCGCCGTTGGCAGGCATCTTTACCCACGGGGCCACCTGGGGAGGCCATCCGGTCTCCACCGCGGTCGCGGTGGCCAACATGACGGCGCTCAAGGAAGAGGACGTCGTGGGCAACGTCAGGAGCCTCGAGCCGTACTTCCAGAACGGACTCGACAAGATCGTTTCGGCGCACACCAGTATCAAGGAATACCGCGGGACCGGATTCTTCTACGCCATCGAGCTCACCGCCAACCGGGACACCGGGCGCGAGCTCACGGCCGAGGAATCCAAGGAACTGCTGACCAAGGTGATGCCCAAGGCCATGCGCGAGGTCAACCTGATCACCCGGCCGGACAACCGCGGCGCAACCATGCTGGTGCTCTCCCCGCCGCTGGTCGCCGACCAGGACGTGCTCGATGACCTGCTGGAAAAGGTCGACCACGTGATGAGTGCCGCCGACAGCTACCTCAAGTCGCCGGCCGTCACCCTGGCCGCGGTCTAGGGTCCAGGGGAGGAAACCGTCTCATGACCATCGCAACGGTGAGACCCGCGGGCGTCGACGAAAACATCCTGGCCCGGTTCCTGGCCGGCTGCGCCGGCGGCTCCCGCGGACCACTCATCCTTGCCGATGGGCACGATCCGCGCGCTCTCGCCGCCGCCGGCGTGCTCAACGAGATCGGCGTGGACACCATCCTGGTCGGCGAGCATGAAGGCATCACGGCGATGGCACTCACCGAAGGCGTCACGATCACCGACGCCACCACCATCATGTGCGTGGCCGAGCTGCGCGACAGCGCCGCCGGGGCCCACTTGGCGGGCAAGGTCGCGGACCTCGGCCCCGCCAAGACCGCCGGGTGGATGGACGACCCGCTGTTCCTGGCGGTCGCGGCGGTTCCTGCGGGGCTGGCCTCGGCCGCCGTCGCCGGGGCCACCCGGCCCACCGCCGACGTGCTGCGTGCGGCACTCCGCGTGGTGGGCACGGACCCCGGCACCGGCACCATTTCTTCCTCCTTCCTCATGCGGCTGGCCGACGGGCGCTATGTGGGATACGGCGATTGCGCCGTCATCCCGACCCCCGATGCCACCCAATTGGCGCACATCGCATGCGCCACGGCACGGACCTTCGCCATCCTCACCGGTGAGGAGCCTGCGGTCGCCATGCTCTCCTTCTCCACCGCCGGGTCCGCGGAGCACGAAAGCATTTCCACGGTCCGCGCGGCAACCGCCCTGGCCCGGGCGGCCGAACCAACGCTGAGGATCGACGGGGAACTGCAATTCGACGCTGCATTGCTTGAATCGGTTGCCGCGTCCAAGGCCCCGGGCTCAACGGTGGCGGGACACGCAAATGTCTTCATCTTTCCCAACCTGGCAGCGGGAAACATCGGCTACAAAATCACCCAACGGCTCGCCGGCGCCCAGGCCTACGGGCCAATCCTGCAGGGGCTGGCCGCGCCGGTCAACGACCTGTCCCGCGGCGCAAGCGTCGCGGACATCGTCAACGTTTCACTCATCAGCATGATGCAGTCCCAAAAATCTTGACCCACCGGTCCGCCCCTTCCGGGGTGACAGGTCTTCGCAAGCGGTGGCATCGCCGCCACCACCCGAGAACGAGGTTAAAATGAAAGCCACAACAGATAAGACGGTGGTGACTCCCATGGCATCGGCATCGCCGGGCTCCGGGCCCGAACAGCCCGAACGCATGGAGAAGACGCTCAAGGCGCGGTGGGTCTGGGCCATTGCCCTGGGATCGGCCGTGGGCTGGGGCGCCTTCATCCTCCCCACCGACTGGATGGCCATGGGCGGTCCCGCCGGGGCCATCTCCGGCTTCATGATCGGTGGCGCCCTGATGGTGCTCATCGCCGTCAGCTACGGGTTCCTGATCAAGTCCTTCCCGGTCTCCGGCGGCGAGCTTGCCTTCGCGCTGGTCGGCTTCGGGCGCACCCACGCCTTCTTCTGCGGCTGGTACCTGACCCTGGGCTACACCTGCATCGTGGCGCTGAACGCCTCGGCGCTCGCCCTGCTCTTCCGCAAGCTCATGCCCGACTTCGTCCAGCAGGGCTACCTGTATTCGGTGGCCGGCTGGGACGTGTACCTGGTGGAAGTCGTCATCTCCATGGTCGCGCTGGCAGTCTTCGCCTACCTGAACATCCGCGGCACCGCACTGTCCGGGCAGATCCAGTTCATTGCCTGCGTCATCATGCTCGTTGCCGTCGCCTGCATCCTGGTCGCCGTCATCGCCAGCCCGCAGGTGGTCTTCTCCAACGCACTGCCGGCCTTCCCGAAGGACGTGAACCCGATCGCCGCCATCGCCGCCATCGTGGCCATCGCACCCTGGGCCTTCATCGGCTTCGACAACGTGCCGCAGGCCGCGGAGGAATTCGACTTCCCGCCGTCCAAGGCCATGCGCCTGATCGTGCTGGCGCTGCTGGCAGCCGCCCTGCTCTACTGCGCCATGATCGCCGCGGTGGCGATGGCGGCACCGTGGGAGGCCCTGGTCGCCGGCGACTCCGCCTGGGGCACGGCCGATGCGCTGACCGGTGTCATGGGCGGGGCAGGCATGTTCCTGCTGACCATCGGCATCACCATGGGCGTGAGCACGGGCCTGAACGGCTTCTACGTCTCGGCCAGCCGCATCCTGCTGGGCATGGGCCGCGCGCAGATGGTCCCGAAGATGTTCGCCCGCCTGCACCCCAAGTACAAGACCCCCTACATCGGGATCATCTTCGTTGGCGCCGTCTGCCTGATCAGCCCGTGGTTCGGCCGCGCGGCACTGACCTGGGTCGTTGACATGTCGGCGGTCGGCGTCACCGTCGCCTACCTCTACACCTGCCTGTGCGCCTACCGCCTCTTTCGCACCACCGGGGCCCCGGTCCGCGAGGGAACCCTCGAGGGCACGAACTCGACCTCCAAGAAGGTGCTCAGCGCGCTGGGCGCGGTGACCTCCCTGGTCTTCATGGGCCTGCTGCTGATTCCCGGGTCCCCGGGCGCGCTGGGCAAGGAATCCATGCTGGCGCTGGCCGTCTGGTCGCTGCTGGGCGTCGTGTTCTTCCTGATGCGCCGCAAGCACAACAAGACGCTCACCGACGACCAGGTGGACATCCTGGTGCTGGGCGCCCCGCGCCCGGAGGGCAGCGAGCTTAAGTCGGCGAGGCCCGCCACGACGACGGGATCCTGAATAGCGGGCAGAATAGGAACAGTACCCAAAAACCCGGCCGCGGCGCGGCCGCAGTCCCCGGCGGGAGGAAACCCCGGGGCCTGCGGCGGCGCCGCGGCAATCCCATTGAGCGACGGAGCAATCTTCATGGGGCATCGAGCCCACGAGCCCGCCCTGCAGCCCCCGGCCGAGGCCGGTTCCCGGACGCCCGCCGGGCGGACCCGCACCTGGGCGGCCGGGCATTGGGCGGGACTGGCGGCCTGTGCCGTGGCCGTCCCGCTCTCCTTCCTGGTCCACCTGCTGGTCCCCTCGATCCCGGTGATGACCACGGCCGTGGTGCTGGGCATCCTGGCAGCCAACCTTCCGGGGGCGAGCCGGCTGGTGGAGGGGCCCTGGCGGAAGGGGCTGGGATTCGCCGGGAAGAAGCTCATGCGCGCCGGCATCGTGCTGCTGGGCCTGAAGCTGAGCATTATCGACGTGCTGGACCTGGGCTGGGCGACCTTCGGGGTGGTGGTGCTGGTCGTGCTGCTGGCCTTCGGAGGGACCTATCTGTTGGGCAAGGCCTTCCGGCTGCCCGGGGACCAGCCACTGCTGGTTGCCACCGGCTTCTCCATTTGCGGAGCCTCGGCCATCGGCGCGATGAGCGCGGTGCGCAGGTCACGGGACGAGGACACCGTGATCCCGGTGGCGCTGGTGACCCTGTGCGGCACCCTGGCCATCGCCGTGCTGCCGCTGCTCATGGTCCCGCTGCGGCTGGACCCGGAAGCCTTCGGGCAATGGGTCGGCGCCTCGGTGCACGACGTCGGACAGGTGGTGGCCACCGCGCAGACCGCCGGGACCTCGGCACTTGCCATCGCCATCGTCATCAAGCTCACCCGCGTGCTGACCCTGGCCCCGATGGTCGCCGCCGCCGGCATCATCGGCAGGCGCAAGGGCCGGGCAGATGACGGGGAAGAGGGGCTGAAGCTTCCACCGATCGTCCCGCTGTTCATCATCGGCTTCGTGGCGTTGGTGGCGGTGCGCTCGATCTTCGACGTGCCGGCGGAAGTTCTGGAGGTGGCGACCATCGTGCAGGACGTGGTCTTGGCCGCCGCGCTCTTCGGCCTGGGCTCGGCGGTGCGGATCAGCCAGCTCTTTGCCTCGAGGGGTGCCTCCCTTCTCATGGCGCTGAGTTCCTGGGCATTGATTGCCGGACTCGGCTACGCGGGAGTCCTGTTGCTTCAGATGTAGGGCATGGGCGGCAGCTCGATGCACGCCTCGGGTACAGGAGGCAAGGGCGCGTTTGTCGGGACGGTTTTCGGGCAGGGGTGTCCTTCCCCGTTTTCCGGTGTGGTGACGCGCCGTTGTCGACCGCCCGGATGCTGCATTGGACACTGCGGTTGGTTGTGGCAACCATCAGTCTTTCCGCGCCGGCCGCCCGATGTCGAAGGTACCCTTGAAAGATGAGCGTCGACGCACAATCAACCTTCACCTTGGACGGCCAATTTGCCCGTGAACTTCCCGAACTGGCCGTTCCCTGGCAGGCTGGACAGGCTCCGGATCCGCGACTGGTCGTGCTCAACGAGCCGCTGGCCGCCGAGCTGGGTCTCGACCCCGAGTCCCTGGGCAATGCCGAGGGCCTGGGGCTGCTGATCGGTACCGCGCTACCCAGTGGTGCCACTCCGGTGGCACAGGGCTATGCCGGCCACCAGTTCGGCTCCTACTCGCCGCGTCTGGGTGATGGCAGGGCGCTCCTGCTCGGCGAGATTGCCGATGCCGAGGGCCGCCTGCGGGACATCCACCTCAAGGGTTCCGGACGCACGCCGTTTGCCCGCCGTGGTGACGGCCTTGCCACGGTCGGCCCGATGCTCCGTGAATACGTCATCAGCGAGGCGATGCACGCCTTGGGCATTCCCACCACGCGCTCCCTGGCCGTGGTGGCGACGGGACAGCCGGTTAGCCGCGAGACCATGCTGCCCGGAGCGGTGCTGACCAGGGTGGCAAGCAGCCACTTGAGGGTGGGAAGTTTCCAATATGCCCGGGCAATGGACGACGAGGACCTGCTGCGTCGACTGGCCGACCATGCGATGACGCGCCACCATCCCGGAACGGCGGAGGCGGAGAACCCCTATCTCGCCCTGTTCGAAGCGGTGGTCTCGGCCCAGGCATCGCTGGTGGCCCAATGGATGCTGGTGGGTTTCATCCACGGCGTCATGAACACAGACAACATGACCATCTCGGGGGAGGGCATCGACTACGGCCCGTGCGCCTTTATGGACGTTTTCGATCCGGCCACGGTCTACAGCTCGATCGACGAAAACGGGCGCTATGCCTACGGCAACCAGCCCTTCGTGGCGCAGTGGAACCTCGCCCGACTGGCGGAGGCACTCCTGCCCCTCTTCCACGAGGACCAGGAGCAGGCCGTTGCCCTGGCACAGGCATCCCTCGGCACCTTCCACACCCAGTACAGCGCCGCGTGGCTGGACGGAATGAAAGCCAAGCTCGGCCTGGCTGACAGTCTCGACGATGAATCAGCCACGTCACTCACCGAGGAATTGTTCACCCTCCTTCAGAAAGGTCGCGTGGACTACACGTCCTTCTTCCGGAGTCTGGGAAGGGCCGCGCGGGGTGACGCCGAGTCCGCGCGCTCCATGTTCCCCTCCCCGGCCGCGTTCGAGGCTTGGGCGGAGCGCTGGCGGGCGCTGGAACCGGACGCGGATCTGATGGACCGGAGAAATCCCGTCTACATCCCGAGGAACCACCTCGTCGAGGAGGCGCTCGCTGCCGCCGTCGGCGGCGACCAGAGGCCGTTCTCGCAGCTTCTGGCTGCGCTCACGGCACCCTTCCAGGAACGTCCCGGCCTCGAGCGGTTCGCCGCCGCGGCCCCGGAAAGCTTCGGCCCCTACCGGACGTTCTGCGGAACCTGAGCCTCCGTGCGGGCCATACCGGTCCTGCCCGTGTCATAGTTCAATGCCGGGGCGAGGAACGCTCGCGCTGCCGGCCAGCCACCGGCAGATCACCACGGAGCGTGGGAAGGTGAGGCGTGCCCGGGAGCCGAAGGAGCGGGGGCCCAAGCCCGCGGACATCGGGAAGATCCGGGCCCTGGCGACGAATGAAATACCGGTGCCATCGCAGCATCATGGAGGCGGCGTGGCTCGCGGGACGCCACAACCTGCAGAGGTTCCAATGCCGTGGCGCAAGGCATTCTGCGGCGGATCCTGTTTTACGCCGGTTCCCAGACGGCCAGTACCCGGCGCAGCCGTGGATCATTGTCCGGACGCATATCCACCAGCGCTGCCTGTCGAATCTGGACCTGGTCCCCGGGCCGCAGGCGTTCACTGGCATGGGTGACATGCGGGCGGTAGTTCGAGCGGTTGTGTTGCGCACCGGGCAGGTGGACCTGCTCTCCCAGCGCCTCCAGTGCGGCGGTGTGAAGCTGATGCAGGGCCGGCTCCGGTTCCACCAGCGAGACTGGCACTGACCCGTCGCGGCCGAACTGCGCGTCCGGGCCCATGCGCACGCCAAAGCCCAGCCGCGCCGGCAGCACGCCGTCGAGCCGGGCGCGTACGACCTCGGCGGTTTCACGGGTGTCGAAGCGAACCAAAGTGATGTGCAGCGGCCAGCTGGACCGGGGGAAGACCAGGCCGGCTTGCGCGGGAACGACAAAGGCAACGAGAACGAAGACACCCATGGTTCAGGATAGGCCCATGGTCACGGCGGGACCACGGGCCGGCAGCCCATTACTGGTTCCTGTCCCGAACGCCGTGGCCCATAAGACGTTCATCTTTGCGACGTCCGCATGTTGCGGACCAAGTTGCCGTCCCTGTGTCTATCGAACGCGCCATCACCGCGGCCGTTCGAGATCTTTCGGTGTTCAACGGCCCGGGGACCGGGTCTCGGCGAGTGATTGTTCCAGAAGTTGGCGCAGTGCGCTGCGATCCACCCCTGTCAACCGTGTGAGGTACAGGCATGCCTTGCTGGCACGGTGTTTGCCGAGCCGGGCCATCAGGTCGGGCCAGCGATCCGAAAAATCGTTGACGAGGTAGATCGTGTGCTTCGTCGGGCCCGGCGCGAAGGCGAGCACGGGAGAGCTGCCCGAATGCCCGCTCTCGTAGCGGTACTCGTACTCTCCGAAGCCGATGATGCGGCCCGCCCACACGACAGGCTGCTCGCCGCTGATCTCGCCGAGGAGCTCGAGCAGTTCGTCGGCCTCGGCGCGACGTGGCCCCGTGGCCCGGTCAAGTACCTGGGCAACCGGAAGGTCCGACGGTGACATTGCGGGTGCCTTCGCTGCCATGGGTCTCCTCGATCGTGGTGGACAACCCCAGCGTACCGCCGGCCCGGTGAAGTCCCCGTAGGGCCAGTGCCCCCCGGACCGCGGCGGCCGGGCACCAAAGGCCGACGGTCGTGGATCGCCCCGGGGTGGTGAAGTTGCCCGGTGCCCGTTGCTTGGTTCTTGGTTGTCGCGCGATCAGCGCGTGGCGCGCAGCGAACGTTCCAGCAGGACCAGGAGGTCCCGCACTGTTTCCGAACCGCCCAGCCGTTGCGCATCCAGGATGGTGCTGCGCCTGAAGTAGGGGCTCATGTCCAGTCCCAGCCCCAGCCCGAGGATCGTGGCCCCGCCGGCTGCCTCGGCCTCGCGGAGTACGTTTGCGAGATCGTGCTGCAGGTAGTTTTCGTCGTTGGCGTTTGCCGTGGCACCGTCAGCTGGGCTGCCGTCGGAGACCACCACCAGGATCCTTCGCTCCTCGCTCCGGGCCTCGAGACGACCCAGCGCCCAGCGCACGGCCTCCCCGTCGATGCCCTCGCGATAAAGGGTCGACTTGAGCATGGAGGCAAGCCCCAATCGCCCGGTGCGCCACGAGGCCGCGGCATCCTTGAAGACGAGGTGGCACAGCTCGTTGAGCCGCCCGGGGTTCGGCGGGGTTCCCGCCCGGCGCCAGTCCTTCAGCGCGCGCCCGCCGTTCCACGCGCCGGTGGTGTAGCCGAGCACCTCGCAGGGAACCTCGATGCGTTCCAGCGCCCGCACCAACACGTCAAGGAATGCCGCAAGCCCCTCCGCGTGCCCTTTCATGGAGCCGGAGCAGTCCACCAGGAATGTCAGTGTCGCCGCGGCGGAGGGTTCGAATCGCTCGGTCTTGAACAGCCTGCGCTCGGTGGGGGAAGCGACCAGCTGGCCCAGCCGGGTGCCGTCGAGCAGGCCTTCCTCCGCGCCGGAATCGTGGCCGGAGCGCTCGGGGACGCAGAGCAGCCCCTGGAGTTTCCTGGACAGCAACTGCACATTCACCGCCTCGGTGTGCACGCGGGCGGCGATGCGTTCGCGGTAGTCGCGCAACAGGTTCTCGCGCACCAATGCGGTGGCAGGTGACACCTTGTCGTAGGCGCGCGTGAAGACGGCGTAGCCGTTGGCGGCCGCCTCTAGCGTGCTGCTGGTTCCGGTTCCGAGGGTCCCGATGGCCGCGGCATCGTGCTCGACATCCACGAGCAGTGAGAATTCAGGCGCCTTGGATTGCTTGTCCTTGGCCCTCTGGCGGGCAGGTGCCCGGGACTCCAGGGCGCTGACGGCCTCGGCGACGAGTTCGGCGACCAGCAAAGCGTGCGGGGCGAAGTCTCCCTGGCTGTGTTTGTTCCGGCGAAGGGCTGGGAGCAGGGGGCCGAGCGTCGAGGACAGGTTCGCGCGGGTCGCCTCGATCATGTCCTCGGATTCGTGGACCACCGGCTCGCCGCTGATCCGCGAGCGGGTCACCTGGAAGATCGTGTAAAGCAGCATGCCCAGGGAGGTTTCGGTGAGCCCGGAGGCCAGGTATTCCTTGGACCAGGCGACATGTCGGGCCCGGAGGTTCTCGATGACCCCGGGCAGGGTTGCCAGTGATTCGCAGCGGAATTGCTCGAGCACCTCAAAGACCAGCCTGGCGCTGGGCGATTGCGGGATCAGGGCCAGGTGCGCGGCGGTGTCCGAATGCAGCGAGCGCAGGGCCATACCGTCGGTGGCGCCGCGAAACGACTCGAAGGAGGCGCCCGGTGCCGGTGGATAGAGATGCGGGGCATTGAACGGGAGCACGGATGTGCCGCGGTAGGGGCGCGAACCGAGCAATTCGAGTCGCGGATCGGCGCCGAGCGCACGCAGGGACGCGGCGCACAGCGCCCTGATTTCCTGGGCGCGGCGTTCGGGGGCTGGGGCTGCACTCATGGCGCGCCGGGTTTGCCCTAGGCCCCGACGGGCACGAGTGCGTAGGACTCGTCGAGTTCGGTGGCCAGGGCGCGCTGGTAGTACTCGGAAACGATGAAGCGCTCGGCCTCGTCGCACTTGTTGACGAAGGAGAGCCTGAAGGCCAGGCCCGGATCGCGGAAGATGGACACGTTCTCCGCCCAGGTGATCACCGTGCGGGGCGACATCAGGGTGGAAATGTCCCCGGCGGCAAAGCCGTCGCGGGTGAGGTTTGCAACATTCACCATGGACCGGATCAGTTCCAGCCCGGCGGGGGTGCCGGCCAACGCGGGGACGCGGGCGGCAACGATCCGGACCTCGTCCGCCACCGGAAGGTAGTCGAGGGCCGCGACGATGTTCCAGCGATCCAGCTGCGCGTGGTTCAGGCGCTGCACCCCGTGATAGAGGCCGTTGAGGTTTCCCAGTCCGACGGTGTTGGCGGTGGCAAAGAGCCGGAAGTGCGGGTGCGGGCGGATGACGCGGTTCTGGTCCGGCAGCGTGAAACCGCCGTCGCGCTCGAGCAGTCGCTGGATGACGAACATGACATCGGGCCGCCCCGCATCGTATTCGTCAAAGACCAGTGCCATGGGCTGGACCATGGCCCAGGGAACCACGCCCTCCTGGAACCTGGTGGCCGGGGCGCCGTCCTGGATCACCACGGTGTCCTTGCCGACCAGGTCGAGGCGGCTGATGTGGCCGTCCAGGTTCACCCGCATGAGCGGCCAGTTGAGCCGCGCCGCGACCTGCTCGATGTGTGTGGATTTTCCGGTGCCGTGCAACCCCTGGATCATGACGCGGCTGTTGTGGGTGAACCCGGCAAGGATTGCAAGGGTGACATCCGGGTTGAACCTGTAGGCGGGGTCGAGGGGCGGGACATGGTCTGATGTTTCAGCGAACTTGGGGACCCGCAGGTCGCTGTCGATGCCGAAGGTCTCGCGGACGGAGACCAATTCCTGCCGCGCGAGGGTGGCGGATTCCTGGTTCATCTCCCTCACCATCCCGCCGCGACCGGCTCGGATTCCGGGGAACCCAGGTCCGCGTGGTCTTCGATGCGCGAGATGCTCTCGGCGGCCCGGCGCAGTGCGGGCAGCAGATTGAGCAGGTCCGCCGAGCTCTTGCGCATCATGGGGGCCTGCACCGCGACGCAGAGATTCGAGCGCCCGGCCGGGTTGGGAACCAGCACCGCAAGGCAGACCAGCCCGTCCAGGTATTCCTGGCGGTCCTCGGCGTATCCGTCGAGCCGGATCCGGGCCAGTTCGGCCTCGATTTCCGACTTGTCGGTGAGCGTGTGGGCGGTGAATCGCTGCAGCGGCCCGGTGGCCAACACGCGTTCGCGCTGCGTGGGCCCGAACTGGGCAAGGATCAGCTTTCCGCTGGCCGAGCAGTGCACGGGCACCCGGGACCCGGGGCCCAGGTGCACCCGCAACGGTTCGTTGGTTTCGACGCGATCGAGGTAGATGACCTCGTTTCCGGACAGGGCGGTGATGTTGCAGCTCTCGCCGATCTCATCGACCAGGCCCCGCAGGATGGCGTGCCGTGTGCCATGCCGGGTGTCATTGAGCAGCACATCCTCGGCCATGCGGCGCATGCGCGAGCCGGTTCCGTAGTGCCGGCCGTCGGACTGCCGGGTCAGCAGGTTGGCGCCCTCCAACTGCTGCAGCATGCGGTGCAGGGTGGGCTTCGGCAGGCCCGTCTGGTCCACCAGCGATTGCAGGGTGAAGAGCTGGTCGCGGGTGGTGATCAGTTCCAGCAGCGCAAAGAGCCGCAGGGCCGGGGTTTCCCCCTGGACGGCACCCGCGGGGCCGAGATCCGGTTCCGTGAGGTTTTCCATGATGAGTCCGATCTGCCGACGAGTGAAGTTTCATTAAATCGTATCAGGACGAAGAATAAATGGAACAGGGGCTTGACGAGTGTGACGTGAGTCGCATAGCTTTGTCATTAATCCCGTTTTTGGGAGCAGTTCGAATCATTTTTTGAGACTTTGCGTGATTGCGACGTCTTGATCCCCGAAGGAGACTAGTAATGACTGAAAAGGCCACATCCCGCGAGGTTGTCAAGGGCGCGCAGAAGATGACGTCGTCGGAAGCCTTCGTTGAGACGCTGGTGTCCAACGATGTCACCGACATCTTCGGCATCATGGGCTCCGCCTTCATGGACGCCATGGACATCTTCGCCCCGGCCGGTATTCGCCTGGTGCCGGTCGTGCACGAACAGGGCGCCGCACACATGGCGGACGGCTACGCCCGGGCCTCCGGCCGCCACGGCGTGGTCATCGGCCAGAACGGCCCTGGCATCTCCAACTGCGTCACCGGCATCGCCGCCGCCTACTGGGCACACAGCCCCGTCGTGATCGTCACCCCCGAGGCCGGAACCACCACCATCGGTCTTGGCGGCTTCCAGGAAGCCAGCCAGCTCCCGATGTTCCAGGAATTCACCAAGTACCAGGGCCACGTCACGCACCCGAACCGCATGGCCGAATACACCGCCCGCTGCTTCGACCGCGCCATGAGCGAAAACGGCCCGACCCAGCTGAACATCCCGCGCGACTACTTCTACGGCGAGTCCATCACCGAAATCCCCGCCCCGCGCCGGGTGGACCGCGGCGCCGGCGGCACCAAGTCACTCGACGAGGCCGTCGAGCTGCTGGCAACCGCCAAGTTCCCGGTCATCGTTTCCGGCGGCGGCGTCGTCATGGCCGACGGAGTTGAGGAATGCAAGGCCCTGGCCGAGCGCCTGGGCGCACCGGTGGTCAACAGCTACCAGCACAACGATTCCTTCCCTGCCAGCCACCCGCTCTGGGCGGGACCGCTTGGCTACCAGGGATCCAAGGCCGGCATGAAGCTGATCTCGCAGGCCGACGTCGTCATCGCCCTGGGTACCCGGCTTGGCCCGTTCGGCACCCTGCCGCAGTACGGCCAGGCCTACTGGCCCACCGAGGCCAAGATCATCCAGATCGACGCCGACCACACCAAGCTCGGCCTGGTCAAGAAGATCGCCGTGGGCATCAGCGGCGACGCCAAGGCCGTTGCCATCGAACTGGCCAAGCGCCTCGAGGGCAAGGAACTGGTCTCCGATTCCAACAAGGCCGAGCGCGCCGCGACCATCAAGGCCGAAAAGGCCGCCTGGGAGCAGGAGCTCTCCGAGTGGACCCACGAGAAGGACGAGTACTCCCTCGACGTCATCGAAGAGGCCAAGGGCGAGGAAGGCAACTGGCTGCACCCGCGCCAGGTCCTGCGCGAGCTGGAGAACGCCATGCCGGAAGATGTCATGATCTCCACCGACATCGGCAACATCAACTCCGTGGCCCACAGCTACCTGCGCTTCGAAAAGCCGCGCAGCTTCTTCGCCCCGATGTCCTTCGGCAACTGCGGCTACGCGCTGCCGACCATCATCGGCGCCAAGGCCGCAGCCCCGCACCGCCCGGCCATCGCCTACGCCGGCGACGGAGCCTGGGCCATGAGCATGGGCGAGGTCCTCACCGCGGTCCGCCACGACATCCCCGTCACGGCAATCGTCTTCCGCAACCGCCAGTGGGGCGCGGAGAAGAAGAACCAGGTCGAGTTCTACAACCGCCGCTTCATCGCCGGCGAGCTGGACAACGGCGAGTCCTTCGCCGAAATGGCCCGCAGCATGGGTGCCGAGGGCATCGTCGTGGACAAGCTGGAAAACGTCGGTGCTGCCCTCAAGGAAGCCCTGAACGCCCAGATGGTCGACGGCAAGACCACCGTCATCGAGGTCATGTGCACCCGCGAACTGGGCGACCCGTTCCGCCGCGACGCACTCTCCACCCCGGTCCGCCACCTGGAGAAGTACAAGGACTACGTCTAAACCGCAGGTCCGTCCGCAAGACCCCCCGCGGGCGGGAGGAACAACACCGGAGGCGTGCGTGCACGCCTCCGGTGCCCTCCCGGCCGCGCCCCCAGACATTGAACATCGGCAATTCGGCCGGGCACGGCCCGCGGACAGCGACGTCCGCCGGCAGTGCCCGGCGAGCAAGAGAGTGGAGCGTGAAATGAGCACAACGAGTCCGGAACACGTGGTCGTCATCGGTGCGGGCATGGTGGGCCTGTCCACGGCCTGGTACCTGCAGGAACGCGGGGTCAAGGTCACCATCCTGGACCGGGACGGCGTGGCCGCGGGTTCCTCCTGGGGCAACGCCGGGTGGCTCACCCCTGCACTGACGCTCCCGCTGAGCGAGCCCTCGGTGCTCACCTACGGACTGAAGACCATGTTCGACCCGGCCTCCCCGCTCTACATCCCGCTCTCCGCCAAACCCTCGCTCATCCGGTTCCTGCTGGGCTTTGCCCGGCACTGCACACCGGGCAAGTGGCGGGAGGCCATGGCGGTCTTCAGCGAGATCGGTGCCACCGGGTTGGACGCCTTCGACGAGATCTCCGAAGGCAGCACCATCAGCAGGATCGCTAAGGCGGGCGCCGTCAAGGGCGCCGGCGCCTCGGGCAACGACGGGGGCACCGCAACCCTGGGAACCGGCGTCGTGGAACCCACCCGGCCGGCCGAACCCTTCCTGACGGGTTTCAAGAACCTCAAGGACCGCGACGGGCTGCTCCACGAATTCGAGGGCATCCGTGCCTCCGGCGGCGAGGTCGAATTCGACCTGATGAGCGCCGAGGAAATCCGTGCCATGGAACCCACCCTGGGGGACGGGGTCAAGGCAGGGATCTCGATCCACCACCAGCGCTTCATCAACCCGCCCAAGTTCATGGATTCCCTGGCCGATTCGGTCATCGCCCGTGGCGGCGAAATCGTCACGGACTTCGAGGTCTCCGACATCCGCGAACACGCCCACGGCGTCGAGGTCGTGGACGCCCAGGGGCGGATCCAGGGTGCCGACGCGGTGGTCATTGCCACCGGGGCCTGGCTGGGCAAGCTCGCGCGGAAGTTCGGCGTCAAGCGCGTCGTCCAGGCAGGGCGCGGCTACTCCTTCACAGTGGTCCCCGAGGTCATGCCGACCCATCCGATCTACTTCCCCGCCCAGCGCGTGGCCTGCACCCCGCTCGGGGACAGGTTCCGGGTCGCCGGGACCATGGAGTTCCGCGACGCCGACCATCCACTGGAGCCCAAGCGCATCGAGGCCATCGTCGCCGCGGCGTCCCCGCTGTTCACCGGAATCAATTGGGAGGACCGCCAGGAGGAGTGGGTCGGATCGCGGCCATGCACCACCGACGGCCTGCCGCTGATCGGCGCCACCCGTTCCTCGCGCGTGCACGTGGCCGGCGGCCACGGCATGTGGGGAGTGGCCCTTGGCCCGCTGACCGGCAAGATGCTTGCCGCCTCGATCACCGGGGGTTCGACCCCGGCGATCATGCGGCACTTCAACCCGTTGCGCTAGGTCGCCGCCCGGCGCAACGACAGCGGCGGCGCGGCAGCCATCCCCTGGTGACGGGGATGGTGGCCGCCCGCCTTACTGTCTAATATGCATGTCGGTGCCGGCCGCCGGGGAGAATCCCAGGTCCTTGTACCCGCCGGCGCGCTTGTCGTAGGCGCGGGCGATCACCGGGGTCAGCACATCGACGTAGTCGTGCACCACGGCAGTGCCCTTGCCCGGGTAAGGCCTGGTGACGCGCCCGGCGTACTGGACGAGCCGGCCCTTGAACGACACCGGCGCCGCCAGGAACAGCGTGTCCAGGCGCGGGCAGTCAAAGCCCTCGCCGATCAACGACCCGGTGCCCAGGACCAGCAGCGGCTCGTCGGCCGGGGCGGAATTGATCCGCTCCATGGCCGCCCGCCGCGCGGTCGTCTTGAGCGAGCCGGTGAGCTCGATGGGGTCCAGCCCCGCGCAGCGCAGCGCCTCCGAGATCAGCTGCAGGTGGCGTTTCCAGGTCGAGAGCACCAGGATCTGCCTGCCCTGGGAATGCGCCTCGATGATGTCTGCGGCGATCTGCGCCAGTCGGGGTGCGTCCTCGATGAGGATCTTGTAGATCTGCGCAATGCCGCCGGGCGAGCTCGGGTCGATGTCCCCGTCGTAGTCGAACCCGGTGTCGTGCAGGCGCAGCCGCAGGGCCGGCGCTGGCAGCTCCGCGGCGCTTTGCGGCAATTCGCCGTGGCGGGCCGTGGCGAACTCGTGGGTGAAGGTTCCCAGCTGGTGGAAGATCAACTCCTCCAGTCCGTCGCGCCGGTACGGGGTGGCGGTGAGCCCGAGCCAGGAGCGGGCAGGGATCTGGTTCATGACCTGGCTGAACGCGGCGGCCGGGACGTGGTGGCATTCATCGACCACCACCAGCCCGTATCCGGCGGCCAGCTCGGCCACGTTCCTGCGCCGAGCCAGCGTGGGCAGCAGGGCCACGTCGATGCGGCCGGTGGTCTTGGTCTTGCCGCCGCCGATCTGCCCGGACTTCTCGCCCAGGAAGCCCAGGATCTGCGCACGCCACTGCTCCGCCAGCGCCTTGCGGTCCACCAGCACCAGCGTCGAGACGCCCTTGGCGGCAATCAGCGCACAGGCCATGACGGTCTTGCCGCTGCCCGGGGCCGCCACCAAGACGCCGTGGGTCCGGGCCGCCAGGGCATCGAAGGCCCGCTGCTGCTCGGGATGCAGCGTGGCGGTGAACGTGAAGTCCTGGTCCTCGCCGGTGACCCGCTGGTCGGTGAGCGAGAGGCGGCTGCCGGCGGTTTCGACCAGCATTTCCAGCATGGGCAGCAGCCCGCGGGGCAGGATTAGGTCGCCCTCGAGGGTTTCGTCGTAGCTGGTGAGGAAGCGCGGGATGCCCCAGGTGGAGCGCCGCTGGCGCTGGCGCTCGTAGAAGTCGGGGTTGGGCAGTGCCGCTGCATGCTTCAGCGCGGTGATCATTGCCGGGCCCAGGTCCGTGGAACGCAGGGTGATGCGTGCACCGATCACCGCGTTGACGACCGGTGCCGGGCGCGGGGAGATCCTGGAGGAAACCGGCACCTCCAGGCGCGTCTTGCGCCCGGTGACGGGTGCCGGCAGGATCCGCAACAACGACTTCAACTCGCCCGCACTCACCCGCCCGAGGCCGGAGAGGTAGGCCCACTGGTCCTGAAAGGGTTCAAGCGTCGCGGTGTCCAGGAAGAGCGTGGTGCCGTGCATCCGGCGCCTGCCGGACAGCGGGGCGGCGATCAGGTTGCCCATGCCCTTGCCGGTGTGCCGGTCCTGGGACGGGAAGAGCCGGTCATAGCTGCGCAGCGACATCGAGCCCCTGATGCCCATGGCCTCGTGCAGCAGCGAGCTGGCCAGCCCCCGCGCGGACTCGGCGGGAACCTCCTGGGTGAAGAAGATCCACACGTGCGCGCCGCGCCCGGACTGGGAGACCTCCAGCGCGGCCGGGATGTTCCGGTAGCGCGCGGCCTTGATGTAGGCCAGCGCGTCGAGCATCGCGGCGTCCCCGTCAAAATCGGCGGCCACAAAGAAGCAGGTGTCCCTCGCCGTCAACGGGTACAGCCCGATGTGCTGCCTGCCCCGCAGGTGGCCCTCGACCTCGGCCGGGGTCAACGTCGTGTAGTTCGCGGATTCCCGGTCCATCCACTTGCGCCAGCCCCCGGGAACCGCGGGCACCCAACCGGATTTTCCCTCGGCCGCATTTTCCCAGCGCAGCGCAAAGACGTCGGTACGGGTGCGGAACAGATCCATGTAGAGCCGGACCTTGTCCGCCTCCGGGGAGCCCGCGGTCACCGGACCCGACGGGCGCAGCGCGAGTTCCCCTTGGGCGGGTGCCGCCGCCCGGGCCTCGGAAACACCCGGGGCCAGCAGCTTGCGCAGCCGGGCATTGTCGATGCGCAGCCGCTCGAGCTCGCGCTGGACGGCATCGGCGTGGGCGTCGGTGTCTGCCGGCGCCGGGGCCTGGATCGAGACATCGTCCAGCGGCAACTCAGGTTGGGCTGGATCGCGTCGCGTGGGACTCACAACACCATTGTGCCCCGATGCCCCGTCGATTCACCGGGGCTTCGGGGCACAAGGGCGATTTCTCAGGAGGCGTGGTGCGTTTCGGCCAGCGCGAAGACAGGGGTGTCGATCCCCTCGAAGCGGGCCTTGAGCTGCAGCGCCAGGTATTTGGAGTAGTGCCGGGACTGGTGCAGGTTCCCGCCGTGGAACCACAGGTTTTCCTGCCGGGTCGGCTTCCACATGTTGCGCAGCTCGCCCTGCCACGGCCCCGGGTCCTTGGTGGTCGCCGAGCCCAGTCCCCAGCACTTGCCCACGGCATCGGCCACGTCCTGGGAGATGAGCTTGGCCGCCCAGCCGTTCATCGAGCCGTAGCCGGTGGCATAGACCACCGCGTCCGCCGGCAGGACCGTGCCGTCGTCGAGCACCACCGAGTCCTCGGTCAGGCGCGCCACGTCTCCATGGGCCAGGGCGATCGACCCGTCGGCGACCAGCTCGGAGGCGCCGATGTTGATGTAGTAGCCCGAGCCGCGGCGCAGGTATTTGAGGAACAACCCCGACTCGTCGTCCCCGAAATCGAGGTCAAACCCTGCATCGGCGAGCCCCTGGTAGAAGTCGGCGTCGTCTGCGCGGATCTTTTCGAAGGCGGGGCGGTGGAATTCGGGCAGGACCTTGTAGGGGATCGAGGCGAAGATCAGGTCAGCGGTTTCGTGGTCGATCCCGTTGGCCAGAGCCTCCTCCGAGTACAGCGGGCCCAGCACGGTGTTCATGAGGGACTCGGAGCGCACGATGTGCGTGCTGGAGCGCTGCACCATGACCGGTTTGGCCCCGTTTTGGTAGAGGTCGGCACAGATGTCGTGGGCGGAGTTGTTGGCGCCGATGACCACCACGTTCTTGCCCCGGTAGGTCTCGCCGCCCGGGTGGGTCGAGGAGTGGTTCTGTTCCCCGCCGAACGCGTCCTGGCCCTCGAAGGAGGGGATGTTGGGGATCCCGGACATGCCGGTGGCGATCACCACGTGCGAGGGGGTCAGGGTGTGCTTGTGGCCCTCGCGGATGATCTGCACGCTCCAGGCCCCGGTGTCAGGGTCGTGGGTGGCGGAGGTGGCCTCGGTGTTGGACCAGTAGTCCAGTTCCATCAGCTGCGTGTAGCTTTCGAGCCAGTCGCCCATCTTGTCCTTGGGGGTGAACACCGGCCAGTGGTCGGGGAAGGGGATGTAGGGCATGTGGTCGTACCAGACCGGGTCGTGCAGGGCCAGCGAGTGGTAGCGCGAGCGCCATTGGTCACCCGGGCGCGGGTGCTTGTCGATGACCAGGGCCGGGACGCCCAGGCGCTTGAGCCGGGCGCCGAGCCCGATGCCGCCCTGCCCGCCGCCGATGACCAGCACGTAGGGCTGTTCGGTGATGCCGAATTCGGCAGCGCGCCGGTTGCGCTTATCCAGCCAGTTTTCGCTTGACATCTCGGACCCGTGGTCGGCCCCGCGTTCACGCAGGGCCCCTGCCGGTTCCGGGAATTCGCGCAGGCCCTGGGCGGTGGAAAGCAAGGTCCAGCACTTGCCGTCGCGCAGCCGCAGCAGCCCCTTGCCGTCGATGGATTTGTTGGTGAAGGTGTACCAGGCCTCGATCACGCCGTCGCCCTCGGTGGCCGAGGTCAGCGCGATGTCCCGCGGCCAGGCGTCGGGCCCGACCCCGTCCAGCATGGCCTTGATCTGCTCCCGGCCCTCGGAGGTGTGCAGGTTCCAGGTCAGCGCGGAAAGGTCCCGCCAATAGGATTCCTCGCCGAAGAGGGCAGCTGCCGCCTCGGTGTTGCCCGCCTCCAGTGCCCGATCCAGCTCGCCGAGCCATTGCCCTGCCACCGTGCCGGCGTTCTCTTCCATCATGTCCGTCTCCTTCGAAAGCATGTTGCGATGGAGACGATGCTATGAGCTGCATCACAGTGCCGCGAGGGTTGCAAGAGGTTGCAACGCCGGGCGGTCAGTCAGGCTCGGAAGGTCGCGGGCAGGCCCAAGCGGTATGGACGGGACTCGATCAACCCGCCGAGCCTGGCGCGCAGCCGGGACAGCTCGGCGCGCACCGTGACGGTCGTGGTGACGCCGGGAAGCAGCTCCATGAGGCCGTGGGCGTCAAGGCCCGCGGGGTTGGCCACCAACAGTGCCAGGATCTCGCCGTGCCGCTCGCTGAGACGGATCTCCGTGCGCTGCCCGTCTTGGATGACGATGGCAACCGGCACCGGGGCAAGGGCCAGTTCCAGTCGGGCGTCCGACTCGCGGTTGCCGCCGTGCAGCAGCCAGCCCCCGGGGACGGGTTCGGCCACCACCGCCCCGAGCTCGGGCAGCCAGGCCCCGCCGACGCAGAGGGTTCCGGGCAGGCGCAAGCGGTTCCCCACCCCGAAGCCCGCCGAATGCGCCACCCAGCCCTGCGCATCGACAAGCACATGGCGGCCGGCCGGGGCGGGAACCGAACCTGCCAGCCGATGCAGCTCGCGGTCGTGCCGCGCGGCCAGCAGCCCGGCCGCCTCGCGCGCCGTCGCGCTGACCAATGCCAGGGTGTGCGGATGCGCGGTGCGGTAGGACCCGGAGAGCGTGATGGCGCCAAGCACCAGGCCCGTGCGCTCCTCGATGATCGGGGCGCTGGTGCACACCCAGGTATGTTGCTCCTCGCGGGCATGCTCGGGTCCGAAGATCTGTACCGGGGTGCGTTCTGCCATTGCGGCGCCCAGCCCGTTGGTTCCGACATCCGTTTCGCGCCAGCGCGCCCCGGCAACAAATCCGATGTCCTCGCTGCGCCGGCGAATCGGGGAGGGCCCCGCAACCCATAGGACGTAGCCCTCGTCATCGCTGATGACCAGCTCGTTGCCGGCATCCGCGGCCAACTGCAGCAGGCGGTCTTCAAGCATTGGCACCAGGCCAGACAGCACCGCTGCACGTTCCCTGCGGTCAACAATGTCCTCGGTGCCCAGCGGCCGGATGGCAGGGTTCTTCAGCGACTGCCGCTTCCAGGAGCGGGCCACCACGGGACGCACCGGTTCGGGGATGCTCTCGGTGCTGGCCCACGCCCGGTGCAGGGGCACCAGCGACCGCGCCTTGGCCGCCGGATCCTCGAATGCCGCCAGTGCGGCTTCCAGCCGATGTGCGCCCATGTGTCCCACCTCTCAACCATTAGAGGATCGCACGGAAGTCGGCCCCTTGGACAGGGGCCCTCAAACGCGGACCCACCGGTTGCCCCTGGACGTTGGCAGATATCCTTCCGGGCGGGTGTCGAAAATAGGCAGTCCGGGCACGCAAGCACGAGAATGGAGGAATGAGACTCGGATTCATTCGACACGGACAAACCAACTGGAACGCGGAAAGCCGCCTGCAGGGCTCCAGCGACATCCCGCTGAACGATGTGGGACGCCAGCAGGCGCGCGACGCCGTGGCCATGCTTCGCGCAGGCACCTGGGATGCGATCGTCAGCTCCCCGCTGTCCCGGGCGCGTGAGACGGCAGAAATCATCGCCGCCGGCCTGGGCATCGAGCTGGGACGCAGCTACAACGAGCTCATCGAGCGCGATTACGGCCAGGCCGAGGGCATGCAGGACGGGGAATGGGAAAAGCTGTGGCCCAACAAGGCCGGCGGCGGAATAGAGACGCTGGACTCGGTGGTGGCCCGCGGCCGCGCCGCGATCGACCAGATCGCCGCCGACTTCCCGGGCAAGAACGTCGCGGTCGTATGCCACGGAACGATCATCCGCTACACCCTCTCCGCGCTCGCCGGAGACCAATTCGACAGCATTCTCAACGGCTCGGTCTCGCTGGTCGACAACGACGAGGGTGGCTGGAAGGTGCGCAGCGTCAACGGGGAAACGACCGGATCCCCGCTCGCCCAGTAGCCGAGGCGTCCCCTGCCGGCGGCGGGTCTTGCCGGGAGAATGCTCCCGGACGCCGTGGCCATCCGGACGGTGACATGAGACGATTCGAGGATGAAGGCCATGGGGAAATTCGTGGAGCCACGCGGGACCGGCCACATCGATGACTGAACGAATTGGAATTGTCGGTGCCGGTATCGTGGGCCTCGCCATTGCCCAGGCACTGGTGCGCACCGGGGAATACGACGTCACGGTCCTGGAAAAGGAAGCGCGCGTGGCCACGCACCAAACCGGACGGAACTCCGGGGTAGTGCATGCCGGGCTGTACTACCAGCCGGGCTCGCTCAAGGCGGGACTCTGCGCCAAGGGGCGTGTCTTGATCCGCGAATATTGCCTGGAACACTCCCTCCCGTATCGCGAAATCGGAAAGCTGGTCGTCGCCTTGAACGCGGACGAGGTGCCTCGTCTTGACGAGATCGAGCGTCGCTCCCGACTCAATGCGGTGCCCGGCCTGGCCCGCGTTTCCATGGCGCGGCTGCGAGAAATCGAGCCCCATGCCGCGGGAGTGGCCGCACTGCATTCCCCGCATACCGCCGTGGTCGATTATGCGGCCATTGCCGAAACCATGGCGCACCAGGTCCGGAAGGCCGGCGGCAGGGTGCTGCTGAATCAGGAAGTCACGGCCGTGCAAACGGCCGCCGGCGCGTGTCTGGTCTCCACCGCCGGTACCACCCATGCCTTTGACCGGTTGGTGGTTTGCGCCGGCTTGCACTCCGATACGATCGCCAAGCTGGTTGGTGCCGCGGAGTCGCCACGGATCCTACCTTTTCGAGGCGAGTATTGGTCCCTGGCGCCCGAACGCAGCGACCTGGTCAAGGGCATGATCTACCCGGTTCCGGATCCTGCCTTCCCGTTCCTCGGGGTCCATTTCACCCGCGGGGTTTATGGCGAGGTCCATGTGGGACCCAACGCCGTGCCTGCCCTGGCCCGCGAGGGATATTCCTGGGGCAAGATTTCGGTTCGCGACACCTGGGAGTCACTGCGGTGGCCCGGGGCCGGCACGCTGGCCAAGGCCCACTGGAAAATGGGCGGAAAGGAAATCGCGGCCTCGGTATTCAAGCCGTTGTATTTCAAGGCTGCCCAGGCGTTTATCCCTGAGTTGCTGCCCTCGGATCTGACGCACAAGACCACTGCGGGAGTCCGGGCTCAGGCGTGGGCCCGGGACGGGTCTTTGCTGGATGACTTCGCCGTGGACCAAGTCGGCCCGGTCACCCTGCTTCGAAACGCGCCCTCGCCCGCGGCGACTTCCTCCATGGCCATTGCCGAACACGTGTTAGCGAACTACCTGGGAATCCAGACGTAGCTTTCCGGCGAATCGTCAGTCTCATGTCCACGGGCGGTCCGCCAAATCGGGCCCCTCGTCGGCGGGGTCCTTGAATCGGAACTCGACCTCGGAAGCCTTCGCGAGTTCAAGAACCAAGGGTTTTAGCAAGGCAGGAGGGATGGAAAGCCGCGAATCAATTGTCACGAGCCCTTCGTCGCGTAACCGTTCCAGCCTATTCCAAGCGATCTCGATGGTGTCGGCATCTCCCCGCGGATCAAAATCGTCAAGGCCGCGAATCGGGTGCTTGAGCACCTCGACGATTATCGGTTCCACCGCAGCCTCCAACAGGAAATACCGGGTCAGGTAGCCCATCTCCATATCCTGATAACGGTCGTTGATCTCCACTGAGACTGCCCGGTACATATTCTGAGCCACGCAACGGGTAACTTCGACAAGGTTCGCCGCAGGATCCTCGAGAAAGCGGATCGCCTCGCGGCTCGGGTAGGCACGGGTGGCACTCAGGTCGATCAGTCCCGCAGCAACCAGCGCGTCCCAGTAGAATCCAAGCCGGAACACGCCTTGTGCTCCCTTGAACAGGATCGGGCCGGTCTTGGGTTGTCCTCCGACTGGTATGTCACCAGAGATGAACATTGCATCGACATCCAGAGCGGCGGCAGCCTCTTGAACATGTTTCTTGTTCAGGACTTTCAAACTGGTGATTTCACGTTTCGGGCCGAACCATCGCAGGAACGACTGCACTCGCTCGGCCACCGGCAAGTTGTTGATCGCTTCGAGAATTTCTTCCTCGGTGAGCTTTGGGACGGTAATTATTGCGGCTTGAAGTTCGGGGATCGGAGAGTAATCCGGTTCGAACTTGGGGAAGTCGAAGCATCTGAAATAGGAGTCGATCTGCTCGAATTCTTCGTGGGTCCCTCCCCACCTACCCGAGACATGCAGGAACTCGAGGTAGGCACCGAAGACGTGGGTCATTTCCAGGAAGTCATTGGTTTTCCCGAGGAACATCAATTCATCCAGCGTTGCTGCGAAAGCCTGGACATTCAGAAGGGTGATGTCGCTGTCCCTGTTCAGTCGCGCGTAGTGTCCCAGAAAGGCGGTGATTCGTGTCTTGAGGGCTTCGCCCTGGACATCGAACTTTTGTTCCTGGCACCAAGCCTCGAAAGACGGGAAAATACGTGGAATCTCGCGACGAATCCGGTGCTCGCCGATGTTGACGATGAACGGTCCACTTGCTTCGTGTGGCGCAGGTTCGGCATTCTTGGCAGACTTCGGGTCTTTGTGCGACATCATCATTCCGCAGGGGTTGAGTCTCGTGGCAAGGCCTCATGGGACGGCACGGCCGCTGATGAGTTGAGCATACTAGCGAGCAGGGTCCGATAGTACAGAAAATTATGTTTTCCGGATCGATCTCAACGCCCTGTTGAGTGGAATACCTGGTTCCACAAGTAGTCTTCGCCAACGACCGGGATGCCGTAAGTCCGGGCCTTTCGGGCCTTGCCCGAGAGGCTGTCCGGATCGGCGGCCACGAGTAGTTTGACCTTTCTTGTTACGGCACCGTGCGGCTTGAACCCGGCAGCTTTCAGCTCGGCTTCGATGGCGCTGCGGGGCCTGCTCATGTCGCCGGTCAACACGATGAGATCACCAGGCTCCAGGTATGATGCTGCGGCGGTTTTCATGGTGGGTGCCAGTGCCGGGGAATCCGGTCTCGTTCGGGTAGCGGCTTCAAGCTGTTCGGACTCGATGCCGAGCAACTCCGAAATGATCGCAAGATCGTGCAGTTCTTCGTCGGTGAGAACACCATCGGCCCATGCGGTATCCGCGACCGACGAGAAGTACTGCGAGTGGAGTTCCAGGACGGTGGTTCGGCTGAGTTCGAGTTCATCGGCCATCGCTACCAACGCGGATTGTTCGTGGGCCGAGAGGTACCGGTCAAGTAGCGCGCGGTCGAGCAGTGCGAGGTATTCCTGGTGCTCGGCTGGCCCGGCGATTTCGGGCAGACGAACCACTATGCGATCAAGGAAGTGTGTTTCCCTGGATTCCCCTGACGCACGGTGGATGGGTGCGAGCAGGGCGGTAGGCGATGCGTCATGCCACGTGGTTGCCGCAGCCTCGTTCAGCAGGTGGTCCCAATCGCCCAGATCGGGGTCAAGCTCCATGTACCGCGACAGAAGCACCGCCGTGGCCTCGGCATCGTCCCCGGCGCTGTGGGCATGCCGCAGTTCGATGCTGAATGAATCGCAGCAGTCCTGCAGGGAGCGACCGGCACCGGGCAGGTATTCGTGCGCCATCTGCATGGTGCACAATCCACGGGGAAGATAGAAATCAGGCAGTGCGAGTCCCGCGCGATGGAACTCGGCACGGAGGAATCGCGCGTCGAAGCCGAGATTATGCGCCACGATGATGGTTCCGGAAAGGCGCCAATCAAGTTCCTCCGCGATGTCGCCAAAGCGTGGTGCATCGAGGATGCCCTTGGCTCGAATCCCATGGATCGATTGCTTGCCCAGGTCACGCACTGGATTGATCAATGTCTCCCATCGATCCAAGACCGTGCCGGAACGGTCCATCGTGATGACCGCAATTTCTGCAATGCGGTCGTGGTTGCCCGGGAACAGTCCCGTGGTTTCCGTGTCAATTACTGCGAAATGTCCCAGCGTCATGCGAGTCTCCGAATCTTGCCCGTTCGAACAATCTTCTCTGAGCCTAGGCGAACCAACCATGGATGGTCCCCGTAGCAATGATGTTCTGTGGACAATCCCCTGCGGACCGCATTCGTCGGGTTCCTCGGGCAGCGGGCAGGGGAGTCGGAGAGCATGCCTTGGGCGCGTCCTATGATGCCGGTGCGCCACCCATCGTTAATCTCAATGTAGTAGTTGTTGAGAATGCGCAGCCTGAGTGGAGAACAAGTGGGTCCAAGCCTTCAACGTCGATTGGGTACCCAAGACGCAGTCATGATCGGGCTGGGCGCGATGATTGGCGCCGGGATCTTTTCCGCGTTCACTCCCGCGGCGTCCGCGGCCGGTTCCGCACTTCTGGTGTCGCTGTTCCTGGCCGCCGCGTTGGCATCCGCAAACGCACGCTCCAGTGCCCAGCTCGCGGCACGCTACCCGACTTCAGGAGGGACCTATGCCTACGGGCGTGAGGTGCTTGGCCCGTGGCCGGGCTTCATCGCCGGTTGGGGATTCGTGGTCGGCAAGACGGCTTCGGCAGCGGCCATGGCATTGACCTTCGCAACCTACACGGTTCCCGAAGCCTGGGTGAAGCCCGTTGCCGCGCTGGCGGTGGCGGTGCTTGTCGGAGTCAACTACCTGGGAGTTACACGCACCGCGGCAGCAGCAAGAGTCATTGTCACTGCGGTGTTGGCGCTCCTGGCCGTGGTCCTGGTGGTGATCCTGGCCGGCACCCATGTGCCACCGGCCTATGTTGCAGGGGAGAGCATGGGCCTCCTTGGCGTCCTGCAGGGAGCCGGGCTGCTGTTTTTCGCCTTCGCCGGATATGCACGCATCGCGACCCTGGGCGAGGAAGTGCGGAACCCGACCAAGAGCATTCCCCGTGCCATTGCGATCGGACTGGGCATCGTCGTGGTGCTCTACACGGCGGTCGCCCTGGTGCTCCTCGGTGTCTTGGGCACCGGCGGCATTGCACAGAGCGCCAAGCCGTTGGCGACCGCGCTGGGGGATTCCTGGGCCCTGCCGCTGGTGCAGATCGCCGCGGCGTTGGCATCTCTCGGGGCGTTGCTTGCGTTGATCGCGGGAATCGGGCGCACGGCAATGGCCATGGCACGGGAACACGACCTGCCCCATCCCCTGGCTGCCATCCACCCGCGGTTCTCCACGCCGCACCGAGCCGAGTTGGCCGTCGGTGTCGCGGTGGTTTTGCTGATCATGTTCTTCGACCTGCGAACTGCCATCGGATTTTCCTCGTTTGGCGTGCTGGTCTACTACCTGATCGCCAACCTCGCGGCGGTCAAGCAGCCGCGGGAAGAACGCATGAGCCCTGCCTGGTTGGGAGTCGCGGGGGCCGTTGGCTGCGTCGTACTTGTTGCCACGCTTCCGCCCAGCGCGGTCATCGGGGGACTGGTCATGTTTGCGGTGGGCCTCGGCTACCGCGCTGTTCGGCTGCGCGTCGGTTCCTGACGGCCGGTCTTTGCACAGAGGGCGCAAGGTCGGGGGGCCTGTGGCATGTGCCCGCACGGCAGGGGAGACTATGAAGTGAAGACGGCAACGGCTGCATAGGCAAGGGTCAAAGACATCTGCAATGAGCTGTCGGGTGTTGCCTATCAGCAAGGGCAGTAGATAATCGCAGCCGCACGCGGCATGGCTTGAAACGCATTCGAGGTGTTGGGTTACCAAACAATGGTGGGTACCCAACACCACGAATTTTCAAGGCCGAGCCGGCTAGCTGGAGGGCCTCGGCGGCTGGGGTGGGTGG
>NZ_JBKKAP010000063.1:0-9820 GCF_046714615.1 Paeniglutamicibacter sp. | reverse complement strand
ACGGAACCCGCCACAATTTGGGGATCCGCTACCCCAACGACCTGGGCGCGAAGTAGGCGCACCCGCTGGACAACAATGTTTTCGGGGTGCCGGATATTCCTTCGGAACCACGAAACCTTTTTCATGTTCGAACGCCGCCTAAGGAATGTGGCTCCCATGCTGGCCAGGGACTACATCCCCGATGGCTTTCGCCCACTACATCTGCTGCGGCTCTTCCTCCAGCCTACGATCACGGCGAGGTCCCTCGCCGGTGGTCATCGTTGTTTCCTCCAGGGGCCGAGTTGGAAGCCTCCGCTGACTGGAACGAGCTGTGGAGCGCGTACCTGGCGGATCATCCCGTCGCCGAATTCCCTGCTGCCCCGTTGGGCCTGTTGGACAGGGGAACTGCCGACGCCCTGCGAGAGGTCCTGGCCACATATGTGGGTACAAAGACGCTATCGCGCACCCGGAGGGGGTCGGGCACGCTGGACCCTTCGCTTCTCGGGCCACGACCAGTTTGATTGGCGGCCATGAGTTCCTCCACGAGAACCTCGGCATCGAGGAAATCATCTTCCGCGGCGTCCGGGACCAGGTCCCCGGGTTCGTAGAGGATCCTCATCGGGCCTTCGCCTGGGGCACGGGACTTTACCCGGATTCACTTGTCATTGCGGCGGCACCTGACTTGTTCCGGGCGTTGCACCAAGACCCGCGGCTGGAATTAGCGTTCCTCGTTCCGCACCCGGATGTACTGCCTGCGTCCTTTGACGGATAGGCATGCCAGGATGTTTCCACTCAAGAACTTCCGAACTAGATTTAGTCCATGGAACGACGCTTTGAGGCACTGGCGAGTGTTGTCATCCAAGCCGTTCGGAACGGCAGCAAGGAGCAGGGCATGGATCCGGCCGCGGCTGGAATCTGCAAGGTGAAGCAGAAATGGATACAGGAACAGAGCTGTTTAGCCAACTCAACGCTTGGTGCAAAGACCACCGCCACGGTGTGCGCAGCCGCAAGCAGTGGAAAAACATGGCCTTTGGCGCAGCCGCGGACATCCATCAGGACCTGGTCGCCACGGGGTTTGTTCCACTCAGCGAAGACCACCTGCGCAGGATCGCCTCACACGCCGACTGGTGGTGGTGGAAACAGAATTCACACAGCGCCTACGGGCGAGCACGCTCACGCCATGACAAAGGCAACCCGGTGAAGCCCACGGTCTTGGATGACGGCATCGACTAGGCCAGGGATCCGCGTGGTTGGGCCACCTGCTCCACTCCCCCGGGTGCTCGCCTGAGATTGCCATCCCGATCCCGATCGCGAGGGTAGATGCGCGAACGGCATGCGGGCACGGAACCACGCCCCCGATGTCCGCCCAGGGTGCCGTGCCGGTTGCGGTTCAGTCCATTGAGCGCCGCAGGTTCCCTGACCGCTCGCCTTGCGGCGCGACGAGGGAACCTTCGGAAGTTCGAATCAGCCGTTGACTACTTGGAAGCGAGCTCCGCGGCTTGCGCGTCGCGCTCGGCGTTCTTGGCACTGCTGCGGCGCCAGTAGGCGGCAATGAAGGCTCCGGAGAGGTTGTGCCAGACCGAGAACACGGCGCCGGGCAGTGCCGCCTCGGGGGTGAAGTAGGTCTTGGCCAGCCCCGAGGCCAGGCCCGAGTTCTGCATGCCGACCTCGATGGCCATGGTGCGGCGTGTGGCAATGGGCTGCTTGAAGAGCTTGGCGGTTCCGTAGCCCAGCGCAATGCCACCGGCGTTGTGCATGATGACCGCCAGCAGGATCAGCAGACCTGCACTGAAGATGGCGGCGGCGCTGCCGGCGACCACGATGAGCACCACGGCGGTGATGGCGATGACCGAGACCCAGGGAAGCGCCGGGAGCACCTTGGCGACCAGGCCCGGCAGGATCACGCGCAGCACCAGGCCCAGGACCACGGGGATGAGCACGATCTGCACGATCGACATGGCCATCGATCCGGCATCCACCGGCAGGTACTGGCCGGCGAGCCACAGGGTCAGCAATGGGGTGAAGATGGGGGCGAGCAGCGTGGAGATCGAGGTCATTGTCACCGAGAGCGCGACGTCTCCCTTGGCCAGGTAGGTCACCACATTCGAGGCGGTGCCGCCCGGCGCGCAACCAACCAGGATGACACCGGCGGCCAGGGCCGGAGGAAGCTGCAACAGCATCGAAATACCCAGGCCCAGCAGCGGCATGATCACGTACTGCGCCACGACACCCAGGAGCACCGGCAACGGCTTGCGCACTACCAGCGCAAAGTCGGGCAGCGTCAGGGTCAGGCCCATGCCGAACATAATGACCATCAGCAACGGGTTGATGGCCTTGGAGAATCCGCTGAAGGTTTCCGGGGTCAGCAGGGCAATGGCCCCGCCGGCCAGGACCAGCAGCGGGAAAAGCGTCACGGCAATCTTTGCGCTGCGCTCTTCGGCGTCCAGTCCGGGCTTTGGTTGTACGTTTCGATCAGTTGACATGAAAAAATGGTGACAAATTGATCAAGGCATGTCCAATCGATTTGCCAGTTCGTCCAGCAGCCACCGCTCGTCGCGCATTTGGTGCCGTTTATCGCACGCTCCCCGTGTCATATGACTGAGGTCGGTAACGCAACGTACCCAAAAACCATCAAGGCAGGAGCGGCCCGGCCTCCATGGGCCGGCCCGTTCCCGCCTGTCCCACACGGCGAGGACTCCCCGCCCTCCGTGTCTCTGGCCCCGGCACCGTTGATCAAACGCGGCACACGGGTATGTGGTGGTCCCTCCCGGCCCCCTCAGACCATTCTTGGGACCACCACAAGCTTTTTCTCAGGCTGCGGCGCCCTGAAGCGAGGCACTTCTGGCTGCGGCGAGCCCGAGCCCGAGATCCGCGATGAGGTCCTCAACCTGCTCGATGCCCACCGAAAGCCGCACCAGGTTCCGTGGCACCGCCAGCGGGGTGCCGATCACCGAGGCGTGGGTCATTTCCGCGGAATAGCAAACCAGCGACTCGACCCCGCCCAGGGACACCGAGAGCGCAAAGAGCTTGGTCGACTCGGCAAAGGCCCGTGCGGCTGCCTCGCCGCCGGCAAATTGCAGCGAGACGATCCCGCCAAAGCCGTTGGACTGGCTCTTGGCCAGCTCATGGCCGGGATGGGTTTCCAGGCCCGGGTAGAGCACGGTTTCAACTTCCTCGCGCCCCTGGAGCCAATCGGCAATGGCGGCGGCGTTGGAACAGTGGCGTTCCATGCGCAGTCCCAGGGTCTTCAGCCCGCGGGCCGCCAGGAAACAGTCCTGCGGCCCGGCCACGGCTCCCCCGGCAAATTGCTGGAACCCCACGGCCTCGGCCAGGTCCTGTCCGCGGAAAACACCGTCCGAAACGATCACCGCGCCCCCGAGCACATCAGAATGCCCGCCGATGTACTTGGTGGTCGAATGCACCACCACGTCGGCGCCCAGGGTTAGCGGGCGCTGCAGGAACGGGGTCGCGAAGGTGTTGTCCACGACCAGCAACGCCCCTGCGGCGTGGGCTATCGCTACCCAGCCCGCGACATCCGCGATGCCCAGCAGCGGGTTGGACGGGGTCTCAACCCAGAGCAGCGCGGTCTTCCCGGGCTGCACCGCCGCTTGGACCGCCGCGAGGTCGGTGATGTCCACGGGGGTGTTGGTGATCCCCCATTTGCCGTGCAGTCGGTTGATCAGTCGGTTGGTGCCGCCGTAGCCGTCGGAACCGAGCACGATGTGGTCACCGGGTTCCAGCACCGCGCGCAGCAGCGCATCCTCGGCGGCGATGCCGGAGGCGAATGCAAAGCCCGCATGACCCGCTTCCAGGGTGGCGAGCTGGGTTTCGAAGCCGCTGCGGGTCGGGTTGGAGCCGCGCGAGTACTCGTGCCCGTTGCGCAGCACATTGATCCCGTCCTGGACGAACGTGCTGGTTTGGTAGATCGGCGGGATGACCGCGCCGGTCAGCGGGTCAGGTTCCTGGCCCGCGTGGATGGCCTGGGTGTTGAAGCCGTGGCTGGTGGTGGTGCCCATGGTTGTTCGGTCCTTCCTTAGGCGTTGATGGTTTCGCGCGGCGCGGCGGCAGGTGTGCTTCCGCGGCTTTCCAGCGCATCGAGCGCGGTGACCAGGTCGGCCACCAAGTCGGCTGAGTCCTCGAGGCCGGCGGAGATGCGCAGCGTGCCGGCGCCGATCCCGGCGGTGGCCAGCTGGGCGGCGCTGAGCCGGCAATGGGTCATGGCGGCCGGGTGGACCACCAGCGAACGGGTATCCCCGATGTTCGCGGCCAGGGCAAAGAGCGACAGCGAATCGACCAGCTCCGGTACGGCAGCCGGATCCAACAGGTCAAAGGAGAAGACGCAGCCGGTACCCCGCGGGTAGTCGCTGACCGCCAGCGCGTGGTCCGGGTGGGTTGCGGCGGAGGGGTGGTGGACCCGGGCCACGGCCGGGTGCGCCGCGAGCGCACGGGTCAGGGCCAGCACATTGTCCTGGGCCTTGGCCACGCGCAGCGAGAGCGTCTCGATGCCGGTGAGGATCGCGGAGGCGGAGGCGGCAGGGAGCGTGGGGCCCAAGTCGTGCAGGAACTTGGAGCGCAGGAGCATCAGGTAGGCCTTGGAGCCGTAGCGCTGAAGCAGCGAATCCCCGTAGTATCGCGCCTTGGGCGCGGCGATCTGCGGCCAGCGGGCGGCATCGGAGAAGTCGAAGGTGCCCGCGTCAATGACCAGTCCCCCAAGAACCGATCCGTGTCCCGCGAGCGCCTTGGTGGCCGAATGCACGACCACGTCGGCACCGAAGTCGATGGGCCGGTAGGCGGCCGGGGTGGCCAGGGTGTTGTCGACGACCACCGGGATGCCCGCTGCGTGGGCCACGTCGGTGACGGCGCGCAGGTCCACCAGGGTAATCAGCGGGTTGGAGACGGACTCGAGCAGGAAGCCGCGGGTCTTGGGAGTGATCGCTGCTGCCCAGGCGGCCGGGTCGGCCGGGTCCACAAAGGTGACAGTGACGCCGAAGTCGGCGAAGGTGTCGGTGAGCAGGTCGACGGTGCCGCCGTAGAGTTTGCTCGAGACCACCAGGTGGTTGGGGCCCTGGAGCAGGGCCAGCAGGGAGATCGCGACGGCCGACTGTCCGGTGGCGGTGGCGATCGCGCCGATCCCGCCCTCGAGGGCGGCCGCGCGTTCCTCGAGCACCGCGACGGTGGGGTTCCCGGTGCGCGAGTAGGTGAAGCCCGGCGCCTTGAGGGCGAAGAGCCGGGCGGCGGTGGCGTAGTCGGGGAACTGGTAGGCGGCGGAGTTGTAGATCGGCACGGTCATGGGGCGGTGCGGGGCCGCCGGGGTGTACCCGGAATGGATTTCGGTGGTGGCGTTGCGCCAGGTGCTGGAGGCCATGATCGTGCCTTTCGGGCCGAGGGGAAGCTAAGCGGGGTCGGGGAGGGAAGGGCGGGTGCGGCATCGGGAGTCGATGCCGCACCCGCACGGCGGAATTAGACGGTGGCGCCCAGGGTGGCGCGGGCAGCGACGGCTGCTTCCACCAGGTTGGCCAGCGAGGCCTCGGTCTCCGCATAGCCGCGGGTCTTCAGCCCGCAGTCCGGGTTGATCCACAGCGACTTGGCATCCAGGGACCCCAGGGCGATGTCGATGAGCTCGGCGATTTCCGTGGTGGAAGGCACGCGCGGGGAGTGGATGTCGTACACGCCCGGGCCGATGCCGCGGCTGAAGCCGAACTCGGTCAGGTCCGCGGTGACCTCCATGCGGGAGCGGGCGGCCTCGATCGAGGTCACGTCCGCATCCAGGGCGTCGATGGCCTCGATGATCTCGCCGAACTCGGAGTAGCACAGGTGCGTGTGGATCTGCGTGGCATCCGTGGCCCCGGCGGTAGCCAGGCGGAAGGAGTCAACCGACCAGCCCAGGTACTTGGCCTGGGCGGTGGCGCGCAGCGGCAGCAGCTCGCGCAGCGCCGGCTCGTCGACCTGGATGATGCCGATGCCGGCAGCCTGCAGGTCCGCGATCTCGTCGCGCAATGCCAGGGCGACCTGGTTGGCGGAAGTCGCCAGCGGCTGGTCGTCGCGGATGAAGCTCCAGGCCAGGATGGTGACAGGTCCGGTGAGCATGCCCTTGAGCGGCTTGTTGGTCAGCGAGGCGGCGAAAGTGATCCACGGGACGGTGAATGCCGCAGGGCGGGAGACGTCCCCCCAGAGGATCGAGGGGCGGGTGGCGCGGGAGCCGTAGGACTGCACCCAGCCGTTTTCGGTCTCGGAGAAGCCGTCGAAGTTCTCGGCGAAGTACTGGACCATGTCGTTGCGCTCGGCCTCGCCGTGCACCAGCACGTCCAGCCCCAGCTTTTCCTGCAGCTCCACGACCCGGGCGATCTCGTCCTTCAGGAAGCCATCGTAGGCGGCGTCGTCGATGGTGCCGGCCTTGTGGGCGGCGCGGGCGGTGCGGACCTCGGAGGTCTGCGGGAAGGAGCCGATGGTGGTGGTCGGCAGCGGAGGCAGCGCCAGGGCGGCCTCCTGGGCTGCCTTGCGGGTCTCGACGTCCGAACGGGAGAAGTCGGCGGTGGTGAGGTTGGCCAGGCGCTCGCGCACCGAGGCGACGGTGGTTCCGGCGAATCCGGCGCGGTGGGCGATGGCCGATTCCGCGGCCGAGAGCTCGGCGGCGATGGCTGACTCGCCCTCGACCAGGCCCTTGGCCAGGGTGATGACCTCGGCGACCTTCTGGTTGGCGAAGGCCAGCCATTCGGGCAGGTGTGCCGGCAGGTTCGCTTCCAGGGCCACGTCGTGCGGGACGTGCTGCAGCGAGGTGGCGGTGCCCACGGCCAAGGTGCCGCCTGCCTTCTCGACCTCGGTGCGCAGCGCGGCGAGCGTGCCAAGCGAGGCAGCCAGGTCGTTGCGCCAGATGTTGCGCGAATCCACGATGCCCGCGACCAGGGTGGAGCCGGCAAGATCGCCGAGGAATTCGGCGGTGGGAACGGCGCCGCGGACCAGATCGGCGTGCACCGCCTCGACGCCGGCGCGGGCCAGCAGGCCCTGCGTGGCGCCCGGGCGGGTGAGCTCCCCGGCGGTGCCGTAGCCGAGGCTCACCAGGAGGGCGGGGCGCTGTGTGGCGGCGGCCAGCTTCGAGTACACGGTCTCGGCGAGCTCGCCCGGAATCGCCAGGGCGGCGCCGCGGTCGGTGACCAGGGCCGGCTCATCAAGCTGGACCCACGGTGCGCCTGCGGCAGCCAATGCTGCCAGGATCTCGGTGTAGGCGGCAACGACCGTATCGATGCGCACCAGCGGGTCGAAGCCGGCGGGTGCCCCGTCCTCGGCCTTGGCCAGCAACAGGTAGCTGATCGGGCCAACGATGGTGGGACGGATGGTGTTGCCCTGGGCGGCGTGTGCCGTGAAGGACTCGACCAGGGCCTTGGCGTTGGCCTTGATGGGGGTGGTTTCACCGATTTCCGGGACCAGGTAGTGGTAGTTGGTGTCGAACCACTTCGTCATTTCCAGCGGGGCGCGGGAATCGTCGCCGCGGGCCAGCACGAAGGAAGCGGCCGTGTCGATGGCACCGTCGGCGTCGGCCAGGTCGGCAAAGCGGGCGGGCAGGGCCGAGAGGGCTACCGTCGCGTCGAGCACCTGGTCGTAGTAGGCGAAGTCGCCGGGCAGCGAGGCATCGTCGGCGCCCAGGCCGAGTCCGGTGAGCTTTGCAAGGTTTGCGTTCTGCAGTTCACGCGCGGCGGCGTGCAGCGTGGCCTCGTCGGTGCGTGAGGCCCAGTGGGCTTCGAGGGCCTTCTTGAGCTCGCGGTTGGGTCCGATGCGCGGGTAGCCGAGGATGGATGCTGCCGGGAAGGTTGCCTTGGTCATGGTGATTCTCCTGTTTGTTCTGAGGTTGTGGAAAGTGGTGGGAAAGTGGGTGGGCCTAGACCGCTGCGCGGGCGGCCCAGGCGTTGCTGGCCTTGGCGCGGGTCCGCGGCAATTCGAGCTGCTCGATGACATCGAGGGAGCCGCGGTGGTCGTTGAAGGTGTACAGGTGCACGCCCGGCGCCCCGTCGTCAAAGGCGCGTCGGGCCAGGTTGACGGCGGCGTCCACGCCGATGCGGTGGCGTTCGGAGTCCGAGCCGGCGGTCTCCAGCGCGTGCGCCAGGATCGGGTCCGGCGCAATCCCTGTCATCGAGGCCAGCCGGTTCAGGCGCCGCAGCGAATTCAGCGGGATGACGCCGGGGATGATCGGGATGGTGACCCCGGCGCGGCGGGCAGACTCCACGAGGTTGGTGTATTCGCCTGCCTGGAAGTAGACCTGGGTGATCGCGTAGTTGGCCCCGGAGCGTTCCTTGGCCAGCAATACCTCCACGTCGTGCTCGAAGGACGGGGATTCGGGGTGCCGGATCGGGTAGGCGGCAACGCCCACCCCCAACCGTCCGCCGGCCAGGGCGGCCGAGTGGTCGGCCTCGACCTCGCGGATCAGCTCGATCAGGTAGCGGGCGAAGGGAAACTCCCCGCGCCATTCATCCGGATCCGTCGGCAGGTCCCCGCGCAGGGCCAGCACCCCGCGGACGCCGAGGGAAATGAAGTGGCGGATCAGGTTCTGCAGCGATTCGCGGCTCTCCCCCACACAGGTCAGGTGCGCCAGGGGGCGCAGCCGGGTGTTTTGGATCAGGTGCTCGATCAGTTCAAGCGACGCGCTCCGGCGTTCCGGGGACCCCGAGTAGGTCACCGACACGTAGTCCGGATCGGTCGCTTCCAGGGCCTGGATGCTGTTGAAGATTCCCTCGGTGGCGTCGCGGTTCACCGGCGGATACAGCTCGTAGGACAGTGACGGCGGTGCGGCTGTCGTTTCAAAGCTCATGCGTGTCTCCTCGTCGATTCGAGGGAGGCATCAGGGATCGCCACAAAAGCCCCAGGGATCCGTCACGGATGTCCTGCGGCGATGATGAGTGAACGCTGAAGCGGCTCCATCGCTTCTGGCGGTAGCACCCTCGCCGGTCGAATCCCCAGAAGGGAATCCACCGGATGATGGTTGCTGCGGCGTCAACGAGCCAGATCTCTCAGCCGCTCTTGATGGTTGATGTATCCATCTTGGAACAGCCCCAACGGCACGTGCAAGGCGCTCGCCGGCTTGGCCGTCACGAAGGGCAAAAACGCTTCATGTGTCCACACGGCGTCATTTTCCGCCGCTGAGGCGGTCACATTGTTACAGCCGCTGATTCGCCCACTTCGCCGGATCTGCGCGGATTTCACCACATGGCGTTACGCCTGGTGAATCCCGTGAAGCCTTTGTGACGCGAGGTGCCGGCGCGGCAGGGGCGGTGCCCGTGGAGTGATTCCGAGGTCGGTGCCCGAAGACCGGCCCCATGACGGTGCGCCGTGCGCCACCGTCCGCGGGCGACGAGGGGCCCTGGTGGTTTGTTCCAAGAGGTCAGGTCCTGCCCTGTTCCGGGACCGCGTCGCAGGCTGCCTGCGACCCCGTGTCCACTAGGCTGGTGCGCACCATGGACTACAGGAACACGACCCACCTCAGCGGCGGCCGGGAACGGGCGATCAGCGAGGACTCGCGGCCCGGGGAAGACGAATTCCGCGTCGACATCGAGCGCATCCGCTTCTCCCCCTATTTTTCGCGCCTGTCAGCGGTGACCCAGGTGATTCCGCAGGCAGGTGCGGGCACCGTGGTGCACAACCGGCTCACCCACTCGCTAAAGGTCTCGGCGGTGGCACGCTCCATCGCCATCGGGTTGCGCAATGCCGACGAACCCACGCGCCGGCTCGTGGCCGAGCTCGGCGGCTGCGATCCGGTCGTGGTGCAGGCGGCCGCGGCCGCCCCCCCCCAGGGCCCCCCCCCCATAGGGCAACAGGGCGAACCGGAACATGACCGCGCGGCCCCCCCGATCCA
>NZ_JBKKAP010000062.1:0-4155 GCF_046714615.1 Paeniglutamicibacter sp. | reverse complement strand
ACCCTTGGTCGCGCCACTGAATCGGCCGTCGGTCATCAGCGCGCAGGAATCGCCCAGCCCGGCGCCGACCAGGGCCGCAGTCACGCCCAGCATCTCGCGCATGCCGGGGCCGCCCTTCGGGCCCTCGTAGCGGATGACCACGACGTCGCCGGCCTTGATCTCGCCATTGTCCAGGGCGGCCAGTGCGCCCTGCTCGCGGTCGAACACGCGGGCGGTGCCCTCGAAGACGTCGGCGTCGAAGCCGGCGCTCTTCACGACGGCGCCCTCGGGCGCCATCGTGCCGTGCAGGATGGTGATGCCGCCGGTCTTGTGGATCGGGTTGTCCATGGCACGGAGGATTTTGCCGTCCAGGTCCGGCGGGTTGATGTCGGCCAGGTTCTCGGCCATCGTCCGGCCCGTCACGGTCATCACGTCACCGTGCATCAGGCCGGCATCCAGCAGCGCCTTCATCACCACCGGGATGCCGCCGACCTTGTCGACGTCGTTCATGACGTACTTGCCGAACGGCTTGAGGTCGCCGATGTGCGGCACCTTGTCACCCACCCGGTTGAAGTCGTCGATGGTCAGGTCGACCTCGGCCTCGCGGGCGATGGCCAACAGGTGCAGCACGGCGTTGGTGGAACCGCCGAAGGCCATGGTCACGGCGATCGCGTTCTCGAAGGCCTTCTTGGTCATGATGTCGCGGGCGGTGATTCCCTTGCGCAGCAGTTCAACAACTGCCTCGCCGGAGGCGCGGGCGAACATGTCGCGGCGGCGGTCTGCCGAGGGCGGGGCGGCGGAGCCCGGAAGGCTCATGCCCAGTGCCTCGCCGATGCAGGCCATGGTGTTGGCGGTGTACATGCCGCCACAGGCGCCCTCGCCGGGGCAGATGGCCTTTTCGATGCGGGTGAGGTCCTCGACGCTCATCTTGCCGGCGGCGCAGGCGCCCACGGCTTCGAAGGCGTCAATCAGGGTGACTTCCTTTTCGGAACCGTCCTCCAGCTTGACCCAACCCGGCATGATCGATCCGGCGTAAAGGAACACCGAGGCCAGGTCCAGGCGGGCAGCTGCCATGAGCATGCCCGGGAGCGACTTGTCGCAACCTGCAAGCAGGACCGAGCCGTCGATGCGCTCGGCCTGCATGACGACCTCGACGGAGTCGGCGATGACCTCGCGGGAGACCAGCGAGAAGTGCATGCCCTCGTGGCCCATGGAGATGCCGTCGGAGACGGAGATGGTGCCGAACTGCATCGGGAAGCCGCCACCTGCGTGGACGCCTTCCTTGGCACCCTGTGCCAGGCGGTTCAGCGAAAGGTTGCAAGGGGTGATTTCGTTCCACGAGCTCGCGACGCCAATCTGCGGCTTGGCGAAGTCGTCATCGCCCATGCCGACGGCGCGGAACATGCCACGGGCCGGAGCGGCATGGATGCCGTCGGTCACGACGCGGCTGCGAGGTTTAATATCTGGGGTAGTGTCCTGACTCATGCCCTCGATTGTATGGCTGACGGGCACCGACGCCGAACCCGTGACGGTGCCCCGACATATTTCGCCCTGCGAATACAGGACATGTGTTCGAAACCTCCAATGGATAGAGTGGATGACATGGAGACACTCAACGTTGAATCCGACGACGTCCTCAAGCGGCTTTTGCATGAGGCCTTCGATACCCAAATCCCGAACTTCGGCAGCTACAACCTGGTCGCTGCCGCGGGCAGCTCCGGATCCGCGGGGTTGAAGGTCATCGGCTTCCGCCGTGAGCCGGCCGAACTGATCCTGTGCCCGCTGAACCCCGAAAACCTCCTGCCCACCGAGCGCGCAGTGGCGGTGAACAACACCAACGTCTCGCACGTGGCTCTGGTGCTTGACGGCGGCTACGAAGTGGGCACCAGCACCGGTCGCGTCTACCGCTTCAATGTCCCGGCCCGGCTGTCCCTGAACATTCCCTCCGCCGGCGCCGAGAGCGCCGGTCACCCGGTCTCCGGCATCCTGGTCCAGGACGACGATGCGGCGGATTTCGCGGACTTCATGAACGAATTCATGGACCGCCTCGACCCCACGATCAGCACGTAGGTCCGGCCCGCCCCGAGCACCCTAGGACTCTTCGTCCTCCTGGCCGCGACCGTCCGTCGGTTCCCCAGCCCGAGCGCCCGCCGCGCCTTCGAGATCCTCCTGCGCCGCAGCCCGGTCCTCTTCATTCAGTGGAAGCGCCTCCTGGGCGCGCGCCTCATGGCCTTCAAGCGCGTCGATGTCGCGATGCTCATCCCGCAACGGATCCATGGAATCAAGGGTCCGAGGATCATCGGACGAGCCTTCCTCCACCGGTTGACCGTCGCGGCCGTCCAACGGCGTGCCTTCGTTCTCTTCGTCTAGGCGCGGTTCGAATTCTGGCGTATTCAACGACATGGCTGGCTCCTTGGTGTGGTGTGCGTGTGGGTACGTTCGGGCAGTGGACGGCGCATCAGTGCGGTTCGTTGCCCGTGTCTCCCTCGAGGTTGTCGAGCATGCCGGGTCCCTTCAGGGCCCGATAGAGTCCGTATCCAGTCATGCCCAGGCCCAGAAGGACACCAATCCACATGGGTGTCATGAATCCCTCGCCGGGCTCCCTGCCCGCCATGATGAATAGCCCGAAAACGATCACCAGGATGATGCCGGTGACCATGAGCGGGGCGCCCTGTCTCCTGAAAAACGGCTTCCTGCCCGTTTGTCCCGATTCGTTGCCCATGACCTGCTCCGTTCCTGTTGGATGCCGCTTTGCGGCAAGTTCGGTTACTTGGATCCGTGCCCGTGTATTTCCGCGGCAAGGTGCCCTTCGTGTGCGGCAAGCAGGGACCCCGTGGTCACGATTCCTTCGCGGTACTCCGACTTGAGCAGTCCCAGGGACGCTCGTTCGAAATCGGGGTCCGCCGAGGCGATGCAGGCGTGGGAAGACACGCCCGCAATCAGGACCGACTCCCCACCCAGGCCCTGCAGCCGGTGACTCAGGTCTGTGCGCCAAAAGGCGCTGTCGCGTCGCTTGATGATTTCCGTGGCATCCCGGACGTCGAGACCCGCCAGGTTTTGGGCCTGAACGCTGCCTTCGAACAAGAACCCCCTGTCGTCATCGAGCATGCTCAGTGTCCATGTGGATTTTTCCCGGGCGTGCTCGGTCCTGATATTGAACACCGGCATCCCCAACGCGTGCGCTAGTCCGGTGAGCTGATTGCAGTGCCGCACCAGAGGATCGCGACGCCGTCCAAGGACCGGATCCTCAAAGAAGGCATTCTGCATGTCGCCTATGAGCACGGCCATGCGTTCGGAAAGCCGCGGAATTTCATGCATTGGCACTCCCGTCTTGGTTGGTGCCGGGCTGTTTGACCTTGTGTCCACCGTAGGCCGGGCACTTCGAGTGCGCAACGGTTTCTCGGGTCTTGCGAGGTCCGGCAGCTGCTTACGTGCGCCGTCCCACGCGGGCTCCAGGAGGTGGGACAATGACATCCACCAACCGCGATGGAGGTCGATCCGGGGGCCCGAGGCCGGTATTTCAGGCACTCAACAAGCTTCACTGCATCCATATCGAACCAGCCCATTGTCCGGACTTCATGTAATTCTCTTATGGTTGTCGTTGCCCACAATTGGCCCAAATCAATTCGAATCAATTTGACCAACGGTCGCGGGGAAGCCTTCGCGCCGAACGTGGAGTTTCGAGCCATTCACACCCAGGTCGATTCGCCCAGGTCAACGAGGAAGGGTTTTGCGATCCAGAAATGCAAACGCCGCATAGACCCTATCCACCAGTACTTTCTTCGTTGTAGGGTCAAAGAGTGCATCGCCACAATGATGCTGAAACTGAACCTTCATCCGAACAGGAGAATAGTTATGGGTTTCATTGGTTGGATTGTTCTAGGACTGATTGCCGGAGCTATTGCCAAGGCAATCAAGCCGGGTGACCAGGGAGGCGGCTGGATCGCCACGCTGCTGCTCGGAATCGTCGGCGCCGTTCTTGGCGGCTGGATTGGATCGGCAATCTTCAATGTCGGGATCAATGATTTTTGGTCCCTCTCAACATGGTTGCTGGCCATCGGCGGTGCGTTGCTCGTTCTCATTATTTGGGGACTGTTGACGCGCAAGAAGGCCTGACCGCTGCACATTGGAGGGTTGGGGGGGGGGGGGCGGGGGGGCCCCCCCCCGGGGAGCAGA
>NZ_JBKKAP010000061.1:0-24699 GCF_046714615.1 Paeniglutamicibacter sp. | reverse complement strand
GTGGCGGCACTTTCTGGCGCCGGTGGTATGGAGCTTTTTTCAATCTTGTCTTTTAACGCATTGTTGGCGGTCGTTAACCCGACCGCCAACAATCTTAAGCCATCAATATGTGAGGCAAGTGGTGAAGCAGATTAGCTGTTTTCCTTGGCCTCTGCCGTATCCATGGAACCCTTGGCTTCCAGATCGCGCAGCTGACCCTCGATGTAGGTCTTCAGGCGGGCACGGTAGTCGCGCTCGAAGCCGCGCAGCTGCTCGACCTTGCGCTCCAGAACAGTCTTCTGCTGTTCCAGGGCCGAAAGGGTCTTGCGGCTCTTCTCCTCGGCCTCGGAAACGAGGCTGTTTGCCTCGACCTGGGCCTCGGCGATGATCTTGTCACGCTGTTCAACACCTGCGGAGACGTATTCGTCGTGCAAGCGCTGGGCCATTGCAAGGACGCCGGCGGCAGATTCGGCCGTGGAGGCCGGAGCTGCCGTTGCTGCGGCCGGGGCCGCTGCAACGACCTTGGCCGGCTCGGCTGCCTTGGGAGCTTCGGGAGCCTTGGTCTCGTCCTTCTTGACCTCGGGCGCCTTGGCATCCTTGGGCTTTTCCGCCTCGGCCGGCTTGGCTGCAGGGGCTGCTGCCACAGGGGCTGGTACGGACTGTTCGCCTTCGCTGATGCCGGCTTCCGACAGGCGGCGACGCAGTTCGTCATTCTCCTGCGTCAGACGACGTAGCTCGACAACGATTTCGTCTAGGAAATCGTCAACCTCATCCTGATCGTAGCCTTCACGAAACTTCGTCGGCTGAAATCGCTTGTTGACTACATCTTCTGGCGTGAGAGCCATCTGGTCACCTCGATACTTGGTTCTCTCCTCGAACCGCTGAAGTGCGGCCCGAGTACACTTACCGTTTATTGGTGCGCAACCCGGTGCAGTCGTTGCGCCTAATGTGACAACACTATAACGACTGGGCCGGTAAAGGCTAAAGGAAACGAACTTTCTTTCCAAAAATTCATCGACTTGACCCTTGTCGCACCGTAATTCAGGCCTCTTGCAAGGCCTATCCCTGCGCCGCTGAAACGCCCAAATTGTTGACAACAATCTTGAGCACTATGACGGCGAAGAACAAAATTATGAACGCCAGATCCAATCGGATTCCACCGAGATCCAGCGGTTTTATGCGCGAACGCAACCAGCGCATCGGTGGATCCGTGGTCTTCGCAATCAATGAGACCGCGACCAGGGCCATACCCTTCGGACGCCAGGAGCGCGCAAAGGACTCCGTGACATCGAGCACTATGCGCAGCAACAACATGATTTGCAGTACCGTCAGCACCACGTAAAGTAGCGCGAAAATAAGCTCCACTATGCCTTCGAACCCTTTGACTTAGCTCTGGTTGAAGAAGGTTGCCTGGTCTTCGGACTGTTTCTTGTCCTCACCCAGGACCTCAACCGTGGAAGGCGACAGCAGGAAAACCTTGTTGGTGACCCGCTCGATGCTGCCGTGCAGGGCAAAAGCCAATCCCGCGGAGAAATCAACCAGACGCTTGGCGTCCGCTTCGCCCATGTCCGTGACGTTCATGATGACTGGGATGCCATCACGGAAGTTCTCGCCAATGATTTTCGCGTCATTGTAAGAACGTGGATGAACGGTGGTGATTTGACGCAATGAAGAGTCCTCGTCCCGTGCTGAAGGTGCGCGCTTGATGGGTGTTACCGGAGCCCGGTATTCGTTTTCGATGACAGGGCGGGATGCCACTTGTGCTACCGGAGCAGGCTGTGCGGCAACCGGCTCTTCGCGGACCGGCTCGACGACGCGCACTTCTTCACGCGCTTCAATGTCGTGCTTCTCGGCCTCGAAGTTCTCGTCACCTTCGGCGAGTCCCAGGTAGATCATTGTCTTGCGCAATGCGCCAGCCATGGTCTTCTCCTTTTGATCGTGCGCGGTCGGCGGTCTACCGAACCGCAAATCTCTCCGCTAACTCGACGCTACAGCACCATTTGGCGGTGCCGGAGGACATCGGTGCGATTCGGTCGGTGTGTCGCCCTGTGTCGTTCGGCGCGCCGCGGGTCCCGTTCCGGGATGGTGGACGGTCAGACCCGGCAACCGGGATCGGCGCCGGCCTACGTCTGGCCCGCGGCCTGCCACACCAAGCCGGCCAGCCGGCCGGTGCGCGGGTCGCGGCGGTAGGAAAAGTAGTTGGCGTCCTCCAGGGTGCAGGTCCTGGACTCGGTGACGGATACGCCCAGCTCGTGAAGTTCGGACGCCGCGGCTCGCGGCAAATCGAGTCCCGCGGTGCCCTGGCGGGTGGTGGAACCGACCCCGGGACGCAGCGCTTCTGCCTCCGCGGCCATGTCCGCGGGAACCTCGTAACAGCTTCCGCAAATAGCCGGCCCGATCCAGGCCTCGAAGCTCGCCGCACCGGCCGAACGCATGCGTTGAACCGTTTCGGTCAGGATTCCGTCGAGCAACCCGCGGCGTCCCGCGTGCGCAACAGCGGTGACGGGTCCCTGCGCGGAAGCCCCCACCAGGACGACCGGCACGCAATCGGCGACCATGACGGCCAGCGGTTGCCCCGCGCCCGCCGAAACCAGTCCGTCGCATGTGGGGATGCCGGAATCCTCCGGCGGCCCGTCCACGTCAAGCACCGTGGCCGAGTGGATCTGGTCCATGTAGCTGAACCGCTTCTCCCCCAGCCCCAGGCCGCGTTCCAGATCGCGACGCCGCAGCAGCACGGCGTCGCGATCATCCGGAACGTGGAAAGCAAGGTTTCCTTCGGCCGTGGATGTGAATGCAATGTGCACGCCGGGGGCGAGCACTGATTGGTATCGCAACATGGGGCTTGGAAGGTTCCCTTCTGCCTGTGTTCCCGTTTACTTCAGGAAGTCCGGGACGTCCAGGTCGTCGTTGGTGGCCGAGAGGTCCGGCTCGACGATTGCAGGAAGTTCCTCGAAGCCCTGTTCGGCGGTTGCCACCGCTGAGTGGGCCTCTTCGCGGCGGGGGGCCGCCTGCGGCGAGGCCGGTGCTGCCGCGGGAGCGGCGGGTGCCGCAGCCGGGGCTGCGGGGGCGTTGCGGACAGCAGGCTGCAGGGTCTGCGGCGCGCTGGTGGCATCGACCTGGTCGAAGCCGGCCGCGATGACCGTCACGCGGGCCTCGTCGCCCAGGGCGTCGTCAATGACGGCACCGAAGATGATGTTGGCTTCCGGGTGGGCAACTTCCTGGACGAGGCGTGCAGCCTCGTTGATCTCGAACAGGCCGAGGTCCGAGCCGCCCTGGATGGACAGCAGGACGCCGTGGGCGCCGTCGATGGAGGCCTCGAGCAGCGGCGAGGCGATGGCGAGCTCGGCGGCCTTGACCGCACGATCCTCGCCGCGCGCCGAACCGATGCCCATGAGCGCCGAACCGGCACCCTGCATCACGGACTTGACGTCCGCGAAGTCGAGGTTGATCAGACCCGGGGTGGTGATCAGGTCGGTGATGCCCTGGACGCCCGAGAGCAGTACCTGGTCCGCCTGGCGGAAAGCGTCAAGGACCGAGACGTTGCGGTCGGAGATCGAGAGCAAGCGGTCGTTCGGGATGACGATGAGCGTGTCGACCTCGTCGCGAAGTGCCTCGATGCCGTTGTCGGCGCTGGTGGCGCGGCGGCGGCCTTCGAAGGTGAACGGACGGGTGACCACGCCAATGGTCAGCGCACCGAGCCCACGGGCAATGCGGGCGATAACCGGCGCGCCACCGGTTCCGGTGCCACCGCCTTCACCGGCGGTCACGAAGACCATGTCGGCCCCGCGCAGCACTTCCTCAATTTCCTCCGCGTGGTCCTCGGCTGCCTGGCGTCCCACATCGGGGTTGGCACCGGCACCCAGCCCACGGGTAAGTTCGCGTCCCACATCGAGCTTGACGTCGGCATCGCTCATGAGCAATGCCTGCGCATCCGTGTTGATTGCAATAAATTCGACGCCTCGCAGGCCAACTTCGATCATGCGGTTGACGGCGTTGACGCCACCACCGCCGATGCCGACGACCTTGATGACGGCGAGGTAGTTCTGTGGAGCTGCCACGTCCTGATTCCCTTGTTCGATGTGCTGCTGACCGAGGAAGCTCAACCGGACCAACGTTAACCCTCAACTCGAAGGTTATAGTTATGTCAAGCAACCGCTATGAAAACGCTATGTTTCGTAGTTCGTACATGCAACGACCAAGGCCGCGTGTCGCCCCTAAGTCGTTGATTTTTCTTGTATTTGGGCCCGTGGAGGTCCGTTACCGGGCCACCGGGTGCTGCGGGCTGGAAATGTCGTACACCTTGATGGGTGCCTTCTTGTCCTTCGGGGCCCCCAAAAGGACCTCAAGGACCTGGGTCTTGAGCGCCGAATCCTGGTCGTTGCCCCAAATCACCAGTTGTCCGTCGTTGAGCTTGAGCTCGACAAAGTCCTTGCTGGTGGCCGTCGCGTGATCCACGTTCGCCAATAGCTTATCCGGTAGTTCTGAGAGAACCCGGGTGAGCATCGAAAACACCTTGGGGTCCTTGGTCACTTTCGAGGAACGGATCGTTGGAAGCTTCGGTTTGTCCTTGGCTTTCAGCGAGGCCAGCAGCTGTCCCTCGGGGCCAACCAAGGAGCGTTTCTTCCCCTCCAGCAACACCGCCACCGGGACGAATTCGACGATCTGGACCTGCAGCGTGTTCGGTGCCTCGGCCTGGACGATCGCGTCCTTCACCGCAGGCTGCCCGGCCAGCAGCTCCATGACGCGTCCGGTCCCCACCCGCGAGAGCGGGACGCCGTGAAGCGGCTCGAGGGCCTGCTGGATCGTCTTGTCGCTGACCAGCGAATTGCCCGAGACCGTGACCGACTTGATCGCCAGGATCGGCGAAAACGTCAGCACCAGCACCAGCACGACCACCAGCCCGGCGACCACCGAGCCGCCGATGATCCAGCGCCGCTTGGCGCGCACCCCGGGATCCTGCGGCAGGTCCAGGACATTGTTCGGGCCCTGCCCGTACCCGGCCTTGCCCGCCATCAGCTGCCCAGACGTTTTTCCAGCGCGGCCACGATGGCCCCGGCCTGTTCCGTGACATCCCCGGCACCGATCGTCATGATCACGTCTCCGGGGCTGGCCAGGGCGGCAACGACCTCGGCGGCCCGTGCCATGGACACCAACCCGCCTGCGGTGTTCAGCTCACGGGTCAGCAATTCGCTGGTCACCCCTGGAATCGGGGTTTCCCGTGCCGGGTAGATCTCCAACACGTGCGCGGAATCGGCCAGCGAGAGCGCCGCGGCGAACTCGCGGTGGAATTCCTTGGTGCGGGAAAAGAGGTGCGGCTGGAACAGGACGTGCACCGCCCCGTCGCCGGCGACCGCGCGGGCTGCGCGCAGCGCTGCAGTCACCTCGGTGGGGTGGTGGGCGTAGTCGTCGAAGACCCGCACTCCCCCTGCCTCGCCGCGGAAGTCGAAGCGGCGCGCGGCACCGGTGAAGGCGCCAAGGCCCGCCACCGCGGCCTCGGGCTCCAGTCCGCAATCCAGGCCCACGGCAAAGGCGGCCGCGGCATTGAGCAGGTTGTGGTTTCCCGGTACCGCAAGTTCCAGTTCCGCCGTTTCCCCGCTCCCCCATTCCAGGGTGCAGGCAAAACGCAGTCCGACCGGCTTCGCGTCGCTCAGCCTGCGGTCCGCGTCCTCGGCGAAGCCGTAGGTCTGCACGCGCAGCTGGGGGCGCTCGCGGCGCATCCGCACGGCCAGGGCCAGCGAGCCCGGATCGTCGGCGCAGCAGATCAGCAGGCCGGAATCCGGAAGCAGCGAGGCGAAGTCGTAGAACGCCCGGTGCACGGCCTCGACGCTGCCGTAGTGGTCAAGGTGGTCGGCCTCGACGTTGGTGATCACCGCGACATCGGGGGCGTAGTTCAGGAACGAGGCGTCGGATTCATCGGCCTCGGCCACGAACACCCTGCCTTCCCCGTATTCGGCGTTCACGCCCAGGGAGGCGATGTTCGCACCGATGGCGAAGGTCGGGGAGATCCCGGCCTCGCGCAGCATAAAGGCGATCAGCGAGGTCGTGGTGGTCTTTCCGTGGGTCCCGGCGACGGTGATGACCCGGTGGCCCTCCATGGTGGCGGCAAGCCCCTCGGAGCGGTGCAGGATGCGCAGCCCGCGGGCCACGGCCTCGTCGTATTCCGGGTTGCCGTCCTTGATGATCGAGGAGATGACCACGGTGTCGGCGTCCCCGAGGTTGGAGGCGGCGTAGCCCACGTTGATGCGGGCGCCTGCCTCGCGCAGGTCATCGAGCACCGGAAGGTCCTTGGCGTCGGTTCCCGAGACGTTCAGGCCGCGGGCCAGCATGAGCCTGGCAACCGCCGAGACCCCCACCCCGCCGATGCCCAGCAGGTGGACGTTGCCCAGCGTCGCTAGTGTGTGTTGTTCCTGCATGTCCCTTAGCTTCCCGTGTTGGTGGTCTGTGGAGGTGTTCGAAGGCCAAGCGCTTCGCGGATCATGGAGGCCATGACCGCCGCCGCGTCGGTGCGCCCCTGCGCCTTGGCGGCTGCGCCCATGGCGGTGAGCGCCTGCGGGTCTTTCAGCAGCGGCAGGAGGGTCTTGGCCAGGTAGTCGGTGGTGAAGTCGGCGTCGTCCACCAGCATGGCGCCGCCGGCGGCGACGAGGTCGGCGGCGTTCAGGCGCTGCTCGCCGTTGCCGATGGGCAGCGGGACGAGCACCGAGGGTGTGCCGGCGACAGCTAGTTCGCACACCGTCCCGGCCCCGGAGCGGGCGACCATGAGGTCGGCCGCCGCGTAGGCCTGGTCCATGGAGTCCACGTATTCGACCTGCCGGTAGCCCGGGGCGGCCAGCGGGTTGCCCTCGGCATCGTTCACCGCCTTGTCGCGCCCGGTGATGTGCAACACCTGCACCCCTGCATCGGCCAGGTCCGCCAGGCCCGCGGCGATGGTCGCGTTGATGGAGGCGGCCCCGGAGGAGCCGCCCGTGACCACCAGCGCCGGGGCGCCGTCTGCGAAGCCCAGGGCCCGGCGGGCCGGTTCGCGCTGTGCCGCCCGGTCCATGGTGGCCACGAATCCGCGCATCGGCATGCCGACCACCTTCGCCCCGGGCAGGCCGGTGCCGCTGAAGGCGGCCCCGACTCCTGTCGCGTACCGGGCGCCGACCTTGTTGGCCAGACCGGCGCGGGCGTTGGCCTCGTGGACGAAGATCGGCAGCTTGCGCTTCCTGGCCGCCAGGTACACCGGGGTGCACACGTAGCCGCCGACCCCGAGCACGGCCTGGGCGCCCGTGTCGTCCAGGATCGCCCCGGCGGCCTTGATCGCCGCGTTGAACCTGAAGGGCAGCTTGAGCAGGTCCATCGAGGGGCGGCGTGGCATCGGGACCTTGGCGATGGTGCGCAGCTCGTACCCTGCCTCGGGCACCAGCCTGGTCTCCAGGCCGCTGGCGGTTCCCACCGCGGTGATCTGCGTGTTCGGCTCGGCGGCGCGCAGGGCATCGGCGATGGCAATCATGGGGGTGATGTGTCCGGCCGTTCCGCCGCCGGCGATCACCACGCGTAGTGGCTCAGTCATGGGGATTGGTGTACTACTTTCGAGGGATCGGGGGTTTCAGGCGGTCTACTTGGCCGCACGGCGCTTCGCAAAAAGGGCAGCCAGGCCGCGCGGGGTTCCGGCCGGTTGCAGTCTAACGCGTTGTTCCCGGGCAAAGGACAGTACCACCCCGATGCCCAGGAATGCGGCAAGCAGTGCCGAGCCGCCGGAGGAGATGAAGGGCAGCGGGACGCCGATGACCGGCAGCAGGCCGGTGACCATGCCGATGTTGATGAAGGCCTGGCCAATGACCCAGGCCATGATCCCGCTGATGGCCACGCGCCCGAAGATGGTCCCGGTGCGCACCGCGATGCGGTACATGGCCACCGCCAGCATCCCGTAGAGCACGACCACGAAGATGGTGCCCAGCAGGCCCATTTCCTCGCCGAGGACGGCGAAGATGAAGTCATTCTGGGCCTCGGGGATGTGCGACCACTTCTGCCGCGACTGGCCCAGGCCGACGCCGAACCAACCCCCGGAGGCCAGGGCGAAGAGCCCCTGCTCGGACTGGTAGCAATAGTCCTGGGGGCCGTCGCCGCAGGCAATGTGCAGCCAGGCAAGGATCCGGCCCATGCGGTTGGGGGCAAGCAGCACCATCCCCAAGATCCCGACAATGCCCATCAATGCCGCGATGCCAAAGAGCTTGGCCTTGGCGCCTCCCACGAACATCACCACGGCGAGGATCAACAGCAGGATCAGGGCGGTGCCCAGGTCGCGGCCCAGCAGGACCAGGCCGACGATCAGCAGCCCGAAGGGCGCCAGCAACGGGACAACCGCGTGCTTCCACTGGTCCATCAGCTTGGCCTTGCGCTCGACCACCCAGGCGCCCCACAGGGCCAGGGCGACCTTGGCGAACTCGGAGGGCTGGATCGAGAACGGGCCGATGAAGATCCAGTTCTTGTTGCCGTAGATTTCCTTGCCGATGAACAGCACCAGCAGCAGCAACAGCCCGGCGACCCCCAGGGCAGGCCAGGCCAGCTTCTTCAGGGTCGGCAGGGGGATCAGCTGCATGCCCGCCAGGCACACAACGCCGACCAGCGCCCACAGCGATTGCTTGAAGAAGGCCTCGAAGGCCGATTGGTTACGCGCGATGGCCTCCACCGAGGAGGACGAGAGCACCATGATCAGGCCCATGAACGTCAACGCCAGCGTGGTGCCCAGCACGACGTAGTAGTTGATCTGGGCGCCGCGCAGCGAGGGGTCCTCGATGCGGGTGAACCACTTCGACAGTCCGCGCGGTTCCCGACCCCGGCCGCGCTTGGGGCCCGGGGTGCCGGCCTTGGCGCTCCTGCCCCGTGGGGCGCGGGATGTGCCGCTCACGACTGCTCCTTACCTGGGGTCGTCCCCCATGAGCGCACGGACCGCGTCAATGAAGGCATTGCCGCGTTGTGCGTATGAGGAAAATTGGTCCATTGATGCCGCTGCCGGTGCCATCAGCACGGTGTCCCCGGCCTCGGCGATGTCGGCGGCCGCCTTGACGGCCTGCGCCATCACCGCCCAGCCGGTGGCCGCTCCGTTGGATCCGGCACCGCCCTGCACACCAGTTTCGCGCACGGCAGCCATGATCACCGGCACCTTTGGTGCGTGTCGTTCAAGGGCCTGCAGCAGCCTGGCGGTGTCGGTGCCGATGACCACGACGGCCTTGAGCCGTTTGGCATGGGCCGATACCAATTCGTCGTATTCCACGCCCTTGGAAAGCCCTCCGGCGATCCACACGACCGAGGAAAACGCGCCCAGCGAGGCGCCGGCGGCATGGGGGTTGGTGGCCTTGGAGTCGTTGATCCACAGCACGTCGTCGCGGCGGGCCACGGCCTGGATGCGGTGGTCGCCGGAATCGAAGTTGGCCAGGCCTGCGGCCACGGCCGCGGGTTCAACGCCGTAGGCGCGGGCCAGTGCCGCGGCGGCGGCCGCGTTGGCGGCCGTGTGCCTAGGCACGACCTCGCCGATCTCATCCAGGGCGATGAGTTCGGCGGCGGAGTTCCTGCGGTCCTCGATGAAGGCGCGGTCCACCAGGAGGTTCTCGACGACCCCGACCATGCTCAGCGACGGGACGCCGGTGGTGAAGCCGATGGCGCGGCAGCCCTCGACGACGTCGGCGTTTTCGACCATGGCCTCCACGACGGGCTCGTCGGCGTTGTAGATGGCCGCGACGCGGGTGCGCTCGTAGATCTTGGCCTTGTCGGCCTTGTAGTTCTCAAACCCGCCGTGCCAGTCCACGTGGTCCTCGGCGATGTTCAGCACCACGGAGGCCAGCGGGGAAATACTGTGCGTGAAGTGCAGCTGGAAGGAGGAAAGTTCCACGGCGATCACGTCGAAGCCCTCGGGGTCGCGGATCGCGTCCAGGATGGGGGTGCCGACGTTGCCCGCGGCGATGGCGCGCAGGCCGGCGGCCTTGAGGATCGACTCGGTCATGCCCACCGTGGTGGTCTTGCCGTTGGTGCCGGTGATGACGACCCATTCGGCGAGCTTGCGCCCTTCCTTCTCGCGCACCCGCCAGGCCAGCTCCACGTCTCCCCAGATCTCGATCCCGGCCTCGGCCGCGGCGGCGAGCATCGGCTGGCGCGGGTTCCAGCCCGGCGAGGCAATGACCAGCTGGGGTAGTTCGCCGTCGATCAGCGGCAGCGCGTCGGTGTGCCCGGCGCCCAGGAGCACGTCGGTGGCGCCGACGATCTTCAGGGTGTCGGCCCGCGAGCGGTTGACCTCGGTGTCGGCGCCGTCGATGACGAGAACCTTGGCGCCGAGTTCGATCAGGGTGTCGGCGGCGGAGAAGCCGGACAGGCCCAGGCCCGCCACGACGACCCGCAGGTTCGCCCAGTCGGATTCCCAGCGGACGAGGTTTTCCAGGTTGGCGCGTGTCACAGTGCCACGACCCATTCGGAGTAGAAGATGCCCAGTCCGGCGGCCACGAAGAGCCCGCCGAGGATCCAGAACCTGACCACCACGTTCTCCTCGGCCCAGCCGGAGAGTTCGAAGTGGTGCTGCAGCGGCGCCATCTTGAAGACGCGCTTGCCGCCGGAGAGCTTGAAGAAGCCGACCTGGATGATCACCGAGAGCGCGATGATGACGAAGAGCCCTGCAAGCACCAGCAGCAGGATCTGCGTGCGGGAGAGGATGGCGAAGGCGGCAATGGCGCCGCCGATGGCCAGCGACCCGGTGTCGCCCATGAAGATCTTTGCCGGCTTGGCGTTCCACCACAGGAAGCCGATCAGGGCGCCGCAGAGGATCGCGCCAAGCAGCGCCAGATCCATCGGGTCCCGGACGGTGTAGCAGACGTTGGAGGCCACATTGAGCCCGCAGGCCTGGTTCTGCTGCCAGATCCCGATGATGGTGTAGGCACCGAAGACCATGATGGAAGCACCGGTGGCCAGGCCGTCGAGGCCGTCGGTGAGGTTCACGCCGTTGGTGGTGGCGGTGACGATCAGGTTGCTCCAGAGCACGAAGAGGATCAGCCCGAACACCGGGCCGGCGACGGCCAGGTCGATGTTGGTGTCGCGCAGGAAGGAAATCGCCGTCGAGGCCGGGGTCAGCCCCGCAGCGTTGGGGAAGTTCAGGGCCAGCACGGCGAAGCCGATGCCGACCGCCGCCTGCAGCACGATCTTTTCCCAGGCCCGCAGGCCCAGCGAGCGCTTCTTGGCGATCTTGATGAAGTCGTCCAGGAACCCGACCACGCCCATGCCGGCGAAGAGCAGCAGGACCAGCAGTCCGCTGGCAGTCACCCCCGCGGAGGGCCTGCCCATCAGGGCCAGCAGCCCGTGGGTGATGAAGTAGCTGAGGATGACCGCGGCAATGATGATGACCCCGCCCATGGTGGGGGTGCCCGACTTGGTGGCGTGGGAGGTGGGTCCGTCGTCGCGGACCACCTGGCCGTATTGCCTTCGGGTGAGCATGCGGATAAACAATGGCATGGTGACCATCGTGAAGATCAAGGCAATGCCGGATCCTATGATTAGAGCAATCACTGCGCCGAGCCCTCCTTTGCGGCGGAAGCACCGCTGGTAGTTTCGGCAATTTGGTCACCCAGGTGCCGCAGCCCCGAGCCGTTGGAAGACTTGAAAAGCACGATGTCCCCGGGAAGCAGGTTCTCGTCCAGGATCCGGGCGGCTGCCGTGGCGTCCTCGGCGTAGTACGCCTCGTCGCCCCAGCTGCCCTCGAGCACCGCGGAGTTGTAGGCCAGCTTGGCCCCGCGTCCCACGACGAGCAGTTTCTTGATGTTCATGCGCACCGCGATGCGGCCCAACATGTCGTGTTCGTGGCGCGAATCCTCGCCGAGCTCGAGCATTTCTCCCAGCACGGCCCAGGTGCGCCGGGCATTGCCCTGCGCGTCGGGCAGGCCGAGTTCGGCCAGGGTGCGAAGCGCGGCCCGCATCGAATCCGGGTTGGCGTTGTAGGCGTCGTTGATGATGCTCACCCCGTCGGCCCGTTCGATGCGTTCCATCCGCCAGCGGCTGCTCGGGCCCAGGCCCTGCAGTGTCGCGGCGATCTTCGCCGGTGCCAGGCCCAGGTATTCGGCCACGGCGGCGGCGGCCAGGATGTTGGCCACGTGGTGGCGTCCGATGAGCCCGGAGGTGAGAGGGTGGGCCGAGGAATCGGCTGCCACCAGGGTGAAGACGGGGTGTCCGTTGGCATCGACGTCCAGGTCGCGGGCCCAGACGCCGGGCGCGGTGTTAGCGGCGGTGCGCTGCACGCCGAAGTCCATGACCGGGGCCACGGTGCGGGTGCGCATGGCGGCCACGAGGTTGTCGTCGTTGTTCAGCACCGCAAGCCCGGTTGCGGGAAGGGACTCGACCATCTCGCCCTTGGCCTTGGCGATGTTCTCGATGCCGCCGAATTCCCCGGCGTGGGCCGAGCCGACGCCCAGGACGACCCCGACCTCGGGGTGGACCATGTTGGTGAGGTAGGCGATGTGGCCGATGCCGGTGGCACCCATTTCCACGACCAGGTACTTGGTTTCGGCGGTGGCGCGGAAGACGGTCAGCGGGACGCCGACCTCGCCGTTGTAGGACCCCACCGGTGCGACGGTCGGGCCCAGGTTCGCCAGCAGCGCGGCCAACAGGTCCTTGGTGGTGGTCTTGCCTGCCGAACCGGTTATGCCCACGACCCGCAGCCCGTTGGCTGCCTTGAGGCGGGCGACGATGGCGGCGGCGATCTTTCCCATGGCAAGGACTGCGTCCGGGACGATGATCGCCGGATGCACGGTGCCGTCCTCGGCATGGGTTTCGCGCTCGGCCAAGGCCAGCACGGCCCCCCGGCCCAGGGCAGCATCAACGAAGTGGTGCCCGTCGGAGGACTCCCCCGGCTTGGCTACAAAGAGCCAGCCGGCTTCGCAGCTGCGCGAGTCGGTGTCGACTCCGCGGATAGGTGTGTCGGCGCTAGCCGTTGAGGTGAGTCGCCCGCCGGTGATTTCGGCGATTTCGGCGGAAAGAAGATCAATCATGGCAACTAGGACTTTACCCTTCATCCGTGGGATCGAAGGAATCGGAAGCTGCCGACAGCGGGCTGAAGCCGTGGGCCAGCAATGCCCGGCGCAGTTCCTCGCGGTCGTCGAGTTCCAGGTTCACGCCCATGACCTCCTGGAAGACCTCGTGGCCGCGTCCGGCCACCAGGATCGTGTCCCGTTCCCCCGCCATGGCTACTGCCGCCGCAATTGCCGCGGCACGCGGATGGATCTCGCGGACCTCGGTCTGCAGGCCGTGTGCCTGGATTTCCGCATGCGCCCCGGCGGCCACCGCGGCCCGGATGGGTGCGGGGTCCTCGGAGTGCGGGTCGTCATCAGTGACAATGACCACGTCTGCGTGTCTGGCAGCCACGGCACCCATGATCGGGCGCTTGGTCGCGTCGCGTTCACCGGTCGCCCCGAAGACCACGATCACGCGGGATCCGGGCTCCGCCGAGCGCACCGAGGCCAGGGCCCGGGCCAGCGCGTCGGGGTTGTGGGCGAAGTCGACGATGGACGCCGGGGCCTCGGCGATGACCTGCATGCGGCCGGGCACCTCGACCGTCAGCGGATTGGCCCGGTCCAGGGCCTCCTGCAGCATGGCCGGGTCGACCCCGGATGCCAGGACCATCAGGACCGCCAGGGCCGCGTTGGAGACGTTGAAGTCCCCGGGCAGCCCCGTGGTCGCCTCAAGGACGGTCTCCCCGGGGCCGCGCAGCCGGAAGCTGTGGCCCAGCCCGGCCGGGAGAACGTTGTCGATGACCCAGTCGGCGTCGGCAGCCGCAGGGTCGGTGGACAGGGTCCAGACCTCGGCCGTGGCCTGCGCCGCCATCTTCCGGCCCCAGCTGTCATCGACGGTGACCACGGCGCGGTCGCTGCGTTCAAGGTCAAAGAGCAGGGCCTTGGTCTCGAAATACTCCTGCATCGAGCCATGCAGGTCCAGGTGGTCCTGGGTGAGGTTGGTGAATCCGGAAACGGCAAAACGCAGGCCGTCAACCCGCCGGTAGGACAGGGAGTGGGAGGAAACTTCCATGGTTGCCGCATCGACGCCGAGTTCCCGCATGCGGGCCATCAGGCCATGGAGCTGGGGTGCCTCCGGCGTGGTGAGGATGCTGGGGATCGGCGTATCGCCGGCGGCGATCTCGATGGTTCCCACCAGGCCGGTTTCGCGCCCCAGGGCCCGCAGCACCGAGCGAATCATGTAGCTGGTGGTGGTCTTGCCGTTGGTTCCGGTGAGCCCGAAGAGCTCGGGACATGCCTCGTCGGTTCCGTAGACCAGGGCGGAGAGGTCTCCGACGACCTCGCGCACCTGGTCCACCAGCAGCACGGGCAGGCCGAGGCCCGAGGCGGCGGCCTCGCCTTCGATGTCGGTCAGGATGGCGGCGGCGCCGGCCTGGACGGCGGCCTGGGCAAATTGCGCCCCGTGGAACCGGGCGCCGGGCGCGGCGACATACAGGTCCCCGGGCTGGACAGCGCGCGAGTCCAGGCAGATCCCGGTGACCATCGCCCCGCCGTCTCCGATGATGTTCGCACCACGCCCTGTTTCATGCAGGTATTCGAGCATTGCGGTCAACGTCGTGGTGCTTTTGTCCAATGGACGCAGCAGGGCTTCCGCCGCGCGGGGGGTGAGGGCTTCAGGCATTACCAGGATTTCTTTTGTTCGGATCCGATGAACACGTCGTAGCCGTTGGGCTTCGAATTGCTCGGCGCAACGTTGTAGGCGTTAAGGGTCTTGCTCATGACTTCGCTAAAGGTGTCGCCGACCGACCATGACTTCCAGTCGCCCTTCGGCCGGTACATGGTGACCACGACGGCAATCTGGGGGTCGTCCAGCGGGGCCACGCCGGCAAACGAGTTGGTGTACCCGTCGTATCCGCCGTTGGGGCCGGCCGCCTGGCCGGTGCCCGATTTGCCGCCGACGCGGTAACCTGACACAGCCATCTTAGTGCCGGTGCCCTGCAGGACCACAGTCTCCATCATCCGGAGCATCTCCTTGGAGGTCTTCGCCGAGACCACCCTCTCGCTCTTGGGCGCGGCGGGCTTCACGATGGTGCCGTCGGGGTTGATGAAGGAATCGATCAGCGTCGGGTAGATGCGGACCCCGCCGTTGGCAATCGTCTGGGTAATCTGCGCGGTGTGCAACGCGGTCTGGGTGTAGGCCTGGCCGAACATGGTCGCGTACTGCTGGCGCCGCTCCCAGTCCTGGGGCTCCGCCAGGATGCCCTGGCTGGCCCCGGAAAGACCGATGTCGATGGCCTTTCCCAGGCCGAGCTTTTGCATGTACTTGTAGCGCGTCTCGTTGCTCATCTTGTTGCCGATCATGACCGTGCCGGTGTTGTAGGACCTGGCGAAGATGCCCGCGGCGGTCATGTCATAGGTCGAATGCTTCAACGAGTCGTTGATGGTTTCCTTGTTGATCGTGTAGGCGTTGGGCACCTTGAAGGCATCGGTGGGCTCGATGACGCCTTCCTCGAGTGCCGCAGCAAAGGTCGGCACCTTTCCGGTGGAACCCGGTTCAAAGGCCTGGGTGATCGAGGCCGAGGTGCGGAAGCGCGCCTCGGTGGCGCTGGGATCGTTGGGGTCCATTTGGTTTGAGTCCCCGATGGCAATGATCCGTCCGGTCTTCACCTCGGTGACGACCACTGAGACCCAATCCGCGTTGAACTGCTCCTGCTTCTTCAGGGCCTCTTCCTGGGCGATGAAATTGATGTCGCCGTCGATGGTGAGCTTGATGTCCTGGCCGTCAACCGCCGGCACCTCGGTCATTTCCGCCACGGGGATCCGCACGCCGTCGGCACCGATCTCGTAGGTGCGGGTTCCGGCAGTCCCCTTCAGGCGATCGTTTTGGCTCAGTTCCAGGCCTTCGGCACCGTTGTGGGATTGCTGGTCCTCGGAATTCTTCACGAAACCCAGCAGGGGCCCGGCGACAACCCCGTTGGGGTACTGCCGTTCGCTGCGAAGCTGACCGGTCAGCGTGGGGATGCGAAGTTCCATGACCGCGTTGCGCACTTCGGGGGTCACGCCCTTGGCCACTACCGAGTAGGCGTTTTTCTTGGCCCCGGGATCGCCGACGATTGCGGTGCGCACAGTGTTGACGTCCTGGTCGAGGATTCCGGCCAGCTCCCCCACGGCTTGTTCGATGCTGACCGTTTCACGCGTGGCGCCGCCGGACGGCTTGTTGCGCACAATCGACTTCTCCGCATCGACCTTGCGCTGGTCGATGACCAGGTCATAGCGATCGACGCTGGTTGCCAGGATCGTGCCCCTGGTATCGAGGATCTGTCCGCGCTTGGGCTGGGTTTCCTGGACTCGGGTGCGGTTCTTGACCGCGTCCGCCGCCACGGCCTTGGCGTTGAGCGACTGGACGAAGAACAGGCGTCCGCCAATGAGCAGGAGCAGCACCAAGGCGAATACCACGACCATGCGCAGGCGCGGATGGGTGGTTCCGGCGTTGGTTGGGGATTTCTTGGGCATTCGGTCCTCAGCTCATACCGGGTGGGCGTGGTGGTGCTTGTCGTGGCCCGGGAAGGCCCGGGATCCAAGGTACCCCTATTGTCCCGGGGTCTTCAGGCTCGGCGCGGGAATGGTTCCGCCGTTGAGCTCGGTCTTGGAAAAGCTCGGGCGGGCTCCGTCGGTTGGCTCGGGGGCATCGGCATCGGAAACCGTGGTTTTCGGTGCGTCCCAGTTGTCCGCGGGGGCCTCGGGTGCCACTGCCGCAGTCACCGGTTCGGAGGTTTGGGCCGGGGCCTTCGCCGCGACCGGAGCCTCGGGCTTCACGGGTGCCTTGAGTGCGAGGCCCTTCGAAGCAGCGTCGCTGACCGGCTTCTCGGCGGCGGTTGCGGTTCCGGCGATTTTTCCGGTTTCCAGGTTGATGGCCGCGGGCGCGCCGGGCTTGACCATGCCCAAGTCGGCCGCCTTCTTAGCGACCACCTGGGGTGCACCCAGATACAGGGCTTCCTGGCGCAATGCCTCGTTTTCCTGCGACAGGGTGCGTTCCTGCCCGCGCAGATCAACTGCCGTGTATTGGCCGTTGGCGATGTACACGTTGATCAGCAGCACGGCAACCACCGAGGCAATGACCAGGCCGAAGATCGAGACAATGAACGGGACCCGTCGTTTTGCATCGAGGGCCGGAACCACCGAGAGCGTCGTGCGGCGCCTGGCTGCAGGTTCCTGGGGGCGCGTGGCCGGTATCGGCTGCGGGGCATGGCTGAGCGCATTGGCACCCTGGGTGGCGGGAAGCTCACTTACGCGAGAACGTACGCGGCTGGGTGTCCGGTTGCTCATATTCAGCTCCTCTTCAGGATGCGTTCCACGGCTCGCAGCTTGGCTGAGGCTGCACGTGAGTTTTCTGCGATTTCTTGGTCGGTGGGCTTCTCGGTTCCTCGGGTGAGGACCTTGAATTGCGCCTTGTGTTCTTCCAGCTCGACGGGGAAACCCGCCGGTGCGGAGGATTTGGATCCGGAGGCAAAGTGCCGCTTGGTGATCTTGTCCTCCAGAGAGTGGTAACTCATCACCACAACCCGTCCCCCGACATGCAGGGCATTCATGGCTGCCGGAATGGCCCGCTCCAGCACGTCGAGTTCCTCGTTGACTTCGATTCGAAGCGCCTGGAAGGTTCGCTTGGCAGGATGGCCCCCGGTGCGGGCGGCCGCGGCCGGCACGACCGAGCGGATGGCTGTCACCAGCTCCTCCGTGGTGCTGAAGGGTTTCACCTTGCGGGTCTCGACGATCGCCGAGGCGATGCGTCCGGCGAACTTTTCCTCGCCCCAGGCCCGGATGATGCGCACCAATTCCGCTTCGCTGTATTCGTTCACGATGTCGGCGGCGGTTGGGCCACGCGAGGTGTCCATGCGCATGTCCAGCGGCGCGTCGTAGGAATAGGCGAAGCCGCGCTCTCGTTCGTCCAGCTGCAGGGAAGAGACCCCGAGGTCGAAGAGCACGCCGTCAATCCCGTCAAACCCAAGATCGGCAACAACATCGGCGATCTCGTCGTAGATGGCATGAACAAGGTCCGTGCGATTTGCAAAGGGTTCCAGACGCGCGCCGGCCAAGTCCAAGGCCTGTTCGTCACGGTCAAGCCCGATCAGGTGGATATCCGGGAACCGCTGCAGAAGGGCCTCCGAGTGGCCACCCATGCCCAAGGTGCAATCCACGACCACGGCACGGCCGCGGGCGGCAATGCCGGCTTCAATCCCTGGCTCCAAGAGCCCTACGCATCGATCGAGCAGTACTGGAACATGGCGTTCCGAGGCGGGTCGCTCTGCGGCTCCGTCTAAATTCACCGCTCCCCCTTTCGCGTGGGCGTTGTGCTTCAGGTTTTGGCTGGGATCAGATCCCCCTCCGACCCGCTGCCGCCCAGCCTGACTCCGGGGAAGTGGAGTCAGGATGCGCGTTGTACGGGCGGCTGGAGATCTCATCCAAGCCACTTGCCGGCTTTCAGTCACCGTGTGGTGGCTAGAAACCCGGAAGTACTTCGTCATCCGTTTCGGAGAACACGTTCTCCTGCTGTTCGAGGTAGGAATTCCACGCGGTGGAATCCCAAATCTCGACCCGGTTGCCCGCGCCGATCACTGTGACCTCACGGTCCAGCCCCGCATATGAACGAAGCATTGACGGAATGGTGACCCGTCCCTGCTTGTCCGGCAATTCATCCGAAGCACCTGAGAGAAAAACACGTGCATAGTCCCTGGCTTGGCGTGACGAGATCGGAGCTTGGCTCATTTGCTCATGCTGCTTCTCAAATTCACGCTGGCTAAAGACGTAGATGCAGCGTTCCTGGCCACGAGTCAGAACTAAACCATTGGCTAATTCATCGCGATACTTGGCCGGGAGGATTAATCGCCCCTTCTCGTCCAGGCGCGGTGTATACGTTCCAAGGAACACACAGACCGCCTCCCGGTTGAAAGAAGCAACTTGCTCCATTCCCCTCTATTTCGCTCCACTTTACTCCACAACCCTCCACTGTCAACGACCGATTCGGCATTTTGGCATGAAAATAGAACGAAAACTGTTGATTTTCCGCGGCATTCCGGCGGTGGGGCCAAGTGGAGGGGTTCTTATTCAAATCAAACTCCCAGAAAACTCGGGGTGACGGGCGCCACATTGCCGATTCCGGAAATACCCGGATTCACAAGGAACTTCAGCCCAACAGGGCCGGAGGCGGAGGGAACGGGAAGGTGTATGTGGGGCAAAGTGGAGGAAAACCGGGCGGCGGCTCCGGAGTGAGCGCAAGCGTCCGGAAATAAAATTTGCGCCGATTGGTCATACTCGGCGCGTCGCCGGCTTTCGCGCCCCACACAGCGAGCTGCATCTCTTGTTCCGGGCGGCGCTGTCCCCTCGGCACTCCACGATGGAGCGGCACTCCTGGGTCTGGAATCGCCGGCCATTAAAAAGGCCAAGGCCCCGCGCAAATTGCGGAGCCTTGGCCGAACAGTTGTGGTGGAGCGTCAAAGCTCCGGAGAATTAGTCAACGAGGTCTAGGATGAACCGTGCTCGTCACGCTTGCGCTGTTCCCACTTGTTTTCGAGATCACTCATGAATCCGGGCTTCTGGGGATTTTTCGTGGCGCCCGGGGCGCCGTTCTTCTTGGTGCCGCCCTTGCGCGAGAGAGCCAGGTATACGCCGCCAAACATGACGATGAAGCCCAGAACGCCAACGATGATCAGTTGGCTCGAAACGCCATAGATCAGCACACCAAGCCCAACGATGCCGATCAACGCACCCAATGCTAGGTTGCGCGTTGAATAGTTCCCCGCCGTCGACGCAGATTTCATCGTCGAGGCGAAGCGGTGATCCTCATGAAGCTGCTTTTCCAGCTGCTCCAGAAGACGTTGCTCATGCTCGGAAAGTGGCATCGTCTCTTCCCTTTCACTTCACGGTCCCGGCTCTCGCCTTTACCTACTTGAACGTTGAACGCCTTGGCAATGTTCCCGGCCGATGCGACTGGCTTACATCCACTTCCAGAATAGTCCCGAAACTCGCTAATGAGGTAGTCAGGATTCAACTCTGAGTGGACTCTTCGCGAATGTGTCAAGATGTTCGCTCAGATTTTTTCTCATTTTGCCCATGGTCAAGCAAGGATGCCGGGCGAAGTGCCCCCGCGGGGAACCGGGACCGGATCAAATCCATGGTTGCCTCGGCCTGCCGCCAGTTGTCATCGCGCGGGTCAATGCTCAATTGCATCCCGCCCCCGGCATTGCCCAGCTTCTCCGCACGGATCCCCACCAGTCGCACCGCTTGGGGTCGGTTGCCGAGCTTTTCCAGCAGGCCCTCTGCAGCTGCCACGAGGTCCCCGGCGGCGTTGCTGGGCACAGGAAGCGTACGGCTGCGGGAGAGCGTGGAGAAGTCGCTGTAGCGCAGTTTCAGTGCCACCACCCCGGCCACCTTCTCGGCATCGCGCAGTCGAGCGGCCACGCGATGCCCGAGATGCAGTATCTCGCGGCGCAATACCGCTTCATCCCACAGATCTATGGCGAAGGTTTCCTCCGCCCCGATGCTTTTTTCCTCGCGTTCGGTCTCCACCGAGCGGTCGTCGAGTCCCCAGGCCAGGTTGTGAAGGTGGACTCCGGTGGCTCCCAGCCTCCTGCTGAGTGTGTCCTGCGGAGTCTGTGCCAATTGGGCAACGGTGGTGATGCCCATTTCGCGCAGCACGGCGGCGGTCTTGGCGCCCACTCCCCACAAGGCCCCCACGGGAAGGGTATGCAAATAGGACAGGGTCTGGTCGGGCCGGATCACCAACATGCCGTCGGGCTTTGCGCCCGTGGAGGCGACCTTGGCTACGAACTTCGAGGCGGCAAGGCCAACACTCGCGGGCAGTCCCAGCTCATTGCGCAGCCGTCCACGGATCATTTGGCCGATTGCCTCGGGTGGGCCAAGGCGCCGGATGCTGCCTGTCACATCGAGAAAGGCCTCGTCGACGCTCAATTGCTCCACCAACGGGGTGATTTGGTGGAAGATCTCCATGATCCGCACGGAATACGACGAATACAGCGAATGGGTCGGCTTGATGACGACGGCGTGCGGTGCCATCCTCATGGCCACTGACATCGGCATGGCCGATTTGACGCCCAGGGCCCGGCATTCATAGGACGCCGAAAGCACGACGGACCGCTCCCCCGGAAACCCGACAATCACCTGCCGCCCCACCAGCTCGGGCCGGGTCAACAGCTCCACCGACACGAAAAAGGCATCCATGTCGACATGCAGTATTGCGCGCGCCTTGCCCTGAACCATGGATGAAGTCTAGCCAACGGGTCTGACAATCCGATGTGCGGCGGCGGCCCGGCTAGAGTTAAGGGGACACCACGCTGCGCGAACTATGGATGGGAATCATGACACTTTATGCTGCGGACACCTCCGACCCCGAACAGGCACGGGAACTTTCCGCAGGCTTCTCGGAACGGCTCGAGACGTCGCTCTCGACCTTCCTTGCAGAACAACATGAAGTTATCTCCGACATTGCCCCGGCGGCCGCGGAAATCGTCACCGCCATCGATGACCTGACGCGCGGCGGAAAGCGCCTGCGTCCGCTCTTTGCCTTCTGGGGATACCTGGGGGCGGGCGGCGACGCCCAGGCCGCCGACATCGTGCAGGCCGGGGCGGCCATCGAGCTGTTCCAGGCCGCCGCGTTGATCCACGACGACCTCATTGACCGCTCTGACACGCGCCGGGGCCAGCCCAGCATGCACCGACGCTTCGAGTCCATGCACCGCGCCTCGGGGTGGCACCGCGATGCTTCGCGCTTCGGCGAGGCCGCCTCGATCCTGGCCGGGGACCTGTGCCTGTCGCTCAGCGAGCAGCTGTTCGCCACCATCAGCCCCGTGGTTCCCGAGGCACGGACGATCTTTGACCGCATGCGTGCCCAGGTGATGGCGGGACAATACCTTGATGTCCTGGAGGAATCCGCCGGCCCCTCCTACGGGCCCGCCGAAGCCGTCAAGCGGGCGCGGACCATCGTGCGGTACAAGTCCGCGAAGTACTCCGTGGAGAACCCGACGCTGCTTGGCGGCGCGTTGGCCGGCGCCCCCGCGGATCTCTTGGAGCAGTACTCCCGGTTTGCGCTGCCCCTGGGCGAAGCCTTCCAGCTGCGCGACGATGTCCTGGGCGTCTTCGGCGATCCGGCGATCACCGGCAAGCCCGCGGGTGATGACCTGCGCGAGGGCAAGCGCACCGAGATCATTGCCCACGCGCTGACCTTGGCCTCGGAAGTGGACCAGGCGTTCATCCAGTCGCGGCTGGGGGCAGACGACCTGCAGGACGACGAGGTCATGCGCATGAGCGCCCTCCTGGATTCCTGCGGGGCGCTGGCCGCCACCGAGGCGTCGATTGCCGAGCTTTCAGAGCAGGGACTTTCCGCACTGGAGGTCCTCACCGTCACGCCCCTGGCACGCCACGGACTTCGGACCCTGGGCCTGGCGGCTATTCGCCGCACCTCCTAGCGGGTCCCGAAAAACAAAATGCGATGGTCCCCTCCCGGTTTCTCGGGAGGGGACCATCGCATTTGGGGTGCGGTGTCGGCGGCTTGGCCAAACACCAAAAATTACGTTGCTGGCTACCAGCTCAGCGACTGGGCGCGGCGACGGATCTCCGTCTTGCGTCCGGCGCGCAGGGCATCCATGGGGGTCCCATTCAGGGATTCGTCCGGGGTGAAGAGCCACACGAGCAGCTCATCGTCTTCGTAACCCGAATCCTTGAGCACCGAGATCGTGCCCTTGAGGCTGTCGACGATCGCCCCGTCAAGCAGGAAGGCGGCGGGCACGCTGCGGATGTTTCGTGCCCCCACGCGCACGGCAATGATTGCCCGCTCATCGATCAGGCTATGGACTCTTTTGATGGAGACGTTCAGCGCTTCGGCCAGATCGGGCAGGGGCAGCCATTCGGCCACAAGATTCTCAAGATTGCTCACCCTTCCAGCGTGCCACATTTGCGGGTCATTCTGGAGCCAAATGAATGATTTCGTGGTGGGATCTTTCACAATCTTCACTCCGTGGTGTAAATTCACAATAGTCACAACCGCAACATGAGTCACAAGACCCACATGGGCCACACCCGTGTGCGTTCAATTGCGACCGAACGATTCGTCCTTGCCCCAACCCAAAGGATCGCTCCATGTCCCTTGCACATAACAATCGCGTCAGAGCCATTGGCAGTGCCGTCGCCACGGCAGCAATCCCGGCGGTAGTCCTTGGTTCCCTAGCAATCCCGGCCGAGGCGGCACCGCTGCCCACCCGTGATGCCCTACAGCCGAAGGTCGCGACACCGGCGATGGTGAAGGCGGCCGAGGCACGGATCAGCGCTCATTTGGTCGCATCACACGTTCCGGGCTCCATCGTTCCCCTGGCCAAGAAGGGTGGAACCGCCACGGTCAAGAAAAACGACACCCTTTCGCACATTTCCGCCCGTACCGGCGTCTCGGTGGGCGACCTGAAGAAGTTCAACAAGCTCTCCTCCGACCTGATCAAGCCCGGACAGGTGCTGCGCCTCGGCGGCAACTCCTCGACCCAGGCATCCCCCAAGGCCTCGTCGGGCAACGATGGCTCCTCGGCCAAGGCACAGACCTACAAGGTCGTCCAGGGCGATGTCATGGGCTCGATTGCCAAGAAGCTGGGCGTTTCCCTGGCAGCCGTGCGCACCGCCGCGGGCAACCCGTCCGGCGACACCATTTACGTCAACCAGACGCTCCGCTTCGGCTCCGCCGGCGCGGCAAAGTCCTCCCCGTCCTCCAACTCCGGCGGCTCGCAGGGCACCTACACGGTCAAGTCCGGCGACAGCCCCTCGATGATCGCCATCCGGCACAACATGTCGGTTTCCGCCTTCATGAAGCTGAACAACTTGTCAAACGGCGACATCATCCGTCCCGGCGAGAAGTTGAAGATCAGCGGCTCGTCTTCTTCCTCGTCGTCCAAGTCCGCGGCCCCGTCCGCACCCAAGGCCCAGTCCGGCGGCTCCAGCTACAAGGTGGTGTCCGGCGACACGCTCGGACACATCGCCATGAAGACCGGGACCCCGCTGAACACCATCCTGCGCCTGAACCCGGGCCTGACCTACTCGACCGTGCTGAAGATCGGCCGGACGCTGAAGGTCAACGGCGGCGGATCCGCTGCCCCGCAGTCCTCCGACGTCAACCCCACCAGCTCCAAGCCGTTGGTGGGCAACTCCTTCCTGGGCCGCACCTACAAGTCGGACGTGGTGGGTTCGGCGAACGACAACAAGCGCGAACTGCTCTCCCGGAACCTGCCCTCCCGTGCCGCCATGCAGTCGATGGTGGCAAGCACGGCCCGCCAGATGGGTGTCGACCCGTCGCTGGCGATGGCCCACGCCTTCCAGGAATCCGGTTTCAACATGAGCGCCGTCTCCCCGGCAAACGCCGTGGGCGTCATGCAGGTCATCCCGTCGGCCGGCGAATGGGCCGAGGGACTGGTCGGGCGCCAGCTCGACCTGCTCGACCCGCAGGACAACGTCACCGCAGGCGTGGCCATCATCCGCTCGCACCAGGGCAGCGCGCCTTCGGTTGAGCTGGGCATCGCCTACTACTACCAGGGTGCCACCGGCGTGAAGCGCAACGGCATGTACGCCGACACCAAGCAGTACGTGGCCAGCATCATGGCCCACCGGAGCAAGTTCAACTAGCCCTTCCGGTCACCTAGAAGGGGTGGGGGGGGGGGGGGGGGGGGGGGGGCGGCCCCCCCAGGGATAATATTTTAGGAGGAGGGAAGGG
>NZ_JBKKAP010000060.1:0-3873 GCF_046714615.1 Paeniglutamicibacter sp. | reverse complement strand
TTGGCCGCGGGGGCCCCCCCCGGCCCCCCACACGCCACCCCCCCCTGGTCTACCCCGCGGGGGGTATCGACCAGGGGGCATTGTCGCGGGTTGGCGGGAACTAGCCCATGATCATGGGTTGGAAGCCCTCGGCCCGCAAGTTGTTCAGCACGGATTCCGAGTGCGCGTGGCCCTTGGTTTCCATGTCGATGGTGATCGCCACGTCCCCCATGGACAGCGAACCGCCCACGCGGGTGTGGTCCAGTCGGGTGACGTTGGCATCGGATTCGGCGATGACGCGCGAGATCGTTGCCAGCTCGCCGGGACGGTCGTCGAGCATCATGCGCACGGTGAGGTAGCGCCCCGCCGCGGAAAGGCCGCGCTGGATGACCTTGAGCATCAACAGCGGGTCGATGTTGCCACCGGAGAGGATCACCACGGTCTTCGTGGGATTTAGCCCGAGTTCCGCCAGTTTGCCTTCCAGCAGCGCCGCCACGCCCACAGCACCGGCGGGCTCGACAACCAGCTTGGACCGTTCCATGAGGAACACCAAGGCGCGGGCCAGCGCGTCCTCGGAAACCGTGACGACCTCGTCGACGAGTTCGCGGATGATCTGGAAGGGCAGCTGGCCGGGCCTGCCCACGGCGATGCCGTCGGCAATGGTGCGCACGGTGTCCAACGGAACCAGCGCGTCGGCGGCCAGTGAGGGCGGATAGGCCGCGGCGTTCTCGGCCTGCACCCCGATGATCTTGATGTCGCGGCCCAGCTCCTTGGCCCGGGACTTGATGGCAACGGCGACCCCGGCGAGCAATCCGCCGCCGCCCACGCCCATCAGCACGGTGTCGACGTCGGGCAGCTGGTCAAGGATTTCCAGGCCGATGGTGCCCTGCCCGGCAATGATGTCGGGGTTGTCGAAGGGGTGCACGAAGACGGCGCCGGTCGCGGTGGCGTAGCGCTCGGCCTCCGCCAACGCCTCGTCGACGTTGTGGCCGTGCAGGATGACCTCGGCACCATGGTCGCGGGTGGCGGTGAGCTTGGGCAGCGCCACACCCAGCGGCATGTAGATGCGCGCCTTGATTCCGAGCCGCCGGGCCGCCTGGGCCACACCCTGGGCGTGGTTTCCCGCCGAGGCCGCGACGACGCCGCGGGCCCGCTCTTCCGCGGTCAGCTTGGCCATGCGGACGTAGGCACCGCGGACCTTGAACGACCCGGCACGCTGGAGGTTTTCACACTTCAGGTAGACCTCCGAGCCGATGTCCAGGGACAGCGCCCGCGAGTGCTCCATCGGGGTTTGAACGCTGACGCCCTCAAGCAGGGTCCGGGCCTCTTCGATGTCGGACAGGCTCACCGGGAGTGTGGTCTTCTGGATCATGGGAGCGGCTTTCTTCTGGGCGTGTGCGGACACGCGAATGCATTCGGGTTTGGAAGTCTTGTGGGCCAGGACCTTGTACCGGGCAACTTGGGCGGCGTGCGGGATCAGGAACCGGGGTCTGGTCCTTCTCCGTCAAGGTCGGCGGGAGCCGGTTCCGCATTGCGGACCGGCTTGGTAATTCGGGACCCCGCCACGGCGGCCATTGCCGCGGTCTCGGCTCCGAAGGGGGTGTCGTGTTCCCAGCCCCGGTTGGCGATGTACTTGACCACGGTGTTTGCCACGGCCAGCACGGGAACCGCGAACAGCGCCCCGGCGATGCCGGCGACGATGGATCCGCCGGCCACGGCCATGACGACGGCCAGCGGGTGCAGGCTCACCGCCTTGCCCATGATCAGCGGCTGCAGGATGTGGGATTCGGCCTGCTGCACAAACAGCACCACCAAGAGCATGATCAGCGCATTCACCGGGCCGTTGGCCACCAGGGCCAGCAGCACGGCAACCGCGCCGGTGACCAGGGCGCCCACGACCGGGATGAAGGAACCGATGAAGACGAGCACGCCCAGCGGCAGCGCCAGCGGCACCCCGAGGATCAGCGCGCCGATGCCGATGCCCACTGCGTCGATGAAGGCGACAAAGAGCTGGACGCGCACGTAGATGACCATCGAGGCCCAGCCCCGGCGTCCGGCACCATGGGCGGCGGCCCGGGCACGGCGCGGCAGGATGTTGACGAAGAAGCGCCCGATCCGCGCACCGTCGAGCAGCAGGAAGATCAGCGAGAAGAGCACCAGCAACACGCCGGCAATCAGGTGTCCCACCGTGGTGCCCCAGGACAGCGCGCCGGAAAGAATCGAGGAGGAATTGTTCCTGAGCTGGTTCAGGGCGTCCTGCACCAATTCGTCAACATCCTGGTTGCTCAGGGCCAGGGGGCCGGTGGAGAGCCAATGCTGGATCTGACCGATGCCTGTCAGGGCCTGGGACCAGAGCGAGGCGAAGCCGGTGGCCAGACGCTGTCCGACGATCGACAGGCCACCGACGATCAAGCCCAGGAATCCGATCATGGTCACCCCGACGGAAAGTCCCTTGGGGAAGCGCAGGGCGCGGTTCAGGAACTTCACCACCGGGCCCAGCAACCCCGCCAGCAGGGCAGCGATCATCAGCGGGATCACCAGCAGGGACACGTGGGACAGCAGCCACACGCCGATGCCCACGGCAATCACGATGACAATCAGCCGCCAGGACCAGGAGGCGGCGATGCGAACCCCGTAGGGAAGGTCATCAGCCGTGGCATGTTCGGCGTAGGAGAGTGCGGGCGCCTCGTCGCTCACGGGATTGGCGGCCAAGCGCTGCTTGGTGGCCTGGGCCCCCTGGTGCACCGCCTCGGTGGCGGCGGAAAGGCGCTTGAAGGCGCGCGGCAACTTCATGCCGCTTCCCCGCGGGAACCGGACCGGGGCTTCGCGCCCATGCGCATATGCCGCGCGGTCGCATCCATGTTGCCTGTCATTGCCATGAACATACGTTATCCCTTGGAAGTTGACTGCGCGGCATAGATGACGCACATATTGCAGAAAAACCGCGGGGCAGTACCCAAATCATGGGTACTGCCCCGCGGTCACACAGCAGATTGACTAGTCGTTGCCACGCAGGATAGCCAGAATGCGCAGAATCTCAACGTAGAGCCAGATCAGGGTCACGGTCAGGCCGAATGCAGCGGACCAAGCCATCTTGGCCGGAGCCCCCTGGCGCACGCCCTCGGTGATGTTGGTGAAGTCCAGCACCAATGCGTAGGTGGCAAGCAGCACGGCAAGCACGCCGATGCCCAAGCCAAGCAGGCCGCTGCGCATGCCGAACATGCCGTCGATGACACCGAACATCATCAGGCCGAAGTTCAGCAGCGAGAACAGGCCGTAGCCGATCATCGCGATCATGAACATGCGGGTCATCTTCGGGGTCGCCCGGTACTTGCCGGAGCGGTACAGCATCAGGGTCACGGCGAAGACCGACAGGGTGGCGAGCACGGCCTGGACCGCGATGCCCGGGTACATGTTCTCAAAGAAGCCCGACAGGCCGCCGAGGAAGATGCCCTCGAAGCCCGCGTACAGCATGATCAGGATCGGCGAAGGCTGGCGCTTGAAGGCATTGACCAGACCCAGCACCAGACCGACCACTGCGCCGACGAGCATCAGTCCCGGCAGCTGCCAGCCAATGGCGGCACCGATGACGACCAGGCCGAGAGTCAGCATGGTCTTGTTGATGACATCCGCATAGGTCATGCGACCGGTTTGCTGCGGCGATGCCGACGGCTGTGAATACAGGTCCTGCATGGCCGGCGCACTCATCGGCTGAGCGTAGGTGGTGGACGCGGCCCCCGTGGGGCCGGCCGCACGGGTCTGCTCGCGGTAGTTCTTGGAATTGAAGACCGGGTTTCCGCCCAGGGCCATGGTGTTTCTCCTCGGTAGGGTTGTTAGTAAATAGCCTACGTTGGTAGAACGCTCGATGCAGACCAATAAATCCCCAAATCACTA
>NZ_JBKKAP010000059.1:0-57508 GCF_046714615.1 Paeniglutamicibacter sp. | reverse complement strand
TCTTTTGTTTTTACGTGACCGCCCCCACCGTGGGGTGGGCGCCGGCACCCCGGCACTACTGTTTGCGGAGTCCCTATCCGGTGGCGGCCGGGATGGCTGCCACCACGTCGATCTCCACCAAGAAGTCTCCGAGGAACGATCCAACTGTGGTGCGCACCGGATAAGGGGCTCGCACATACTGCGCATAGATGGCGTTGAATCCCGCCATGTCCCGGCCGGGGTGGTGCAGATGCACCGTTGCCTTGACCACGTGGGAGAAATCCAAGCCGTGGGCGGCCAACACCGCTCCCAGGTTATCCATGGCCCTGACGGTTTGTTCCTCGATGGTGATCCCCACCGTTTCATCGGTGACAGGATCATGAGGCGTTTGTCCTGCCGTGTAGAGGAAACCATTGGCAACGATCGCCTGTGAGTACGGGCCGGAGGGGGCCGGTGCGAGGTTGGTGCTGACTGCTTGCAACTTCATGGAAATACTTTCTGCTGGGTAAGTTGAAAAGTGTGCTTAGAGGACCTTGGAAAGGAATGCCTGGGTGCGTTCATGCTTGGGGGCATCCAAGACTTCCGAGGGAGGCCCGCTTTCCACGACGACGCCCTGGTCCATGAAGACCACATGGTCGCTTACCTGGCGGGCGAACCCGAGCTCGTGGGTGACAACCACCATGGTCATTCCCTCCTGGGCCAGGTCCTTCATGACTTCCAGGACCTCACCGACGAGTTCCGGGTCAAGGGCCGATGTCGGCTCGTCAAAGAGCATGAGCTTGGGTTTCATGGCCAGCGCCCGGGCAATGGCAACGCGCTGCTGCTGGCCGCCGGAGAGCTCCTGGGGGTAGGACCGGCCGCGGTCGCCAAGACCCACCCGATCCAGCAGCACCTGCGCCTCGGCGGTGATTTCCTTGCGGTTCCGGCCCAACACCTGGATGGGAGCCTCGATGATGTTTTCCATGATGGTCATGTGCGGGAAAAGATTGAAACGCTGGAAGACCATGCCAGATGCGCGGCGGGAAAGCGAGGTCTGGCGGTCCTTCATCTCGTGGAGGCGGCCATTGCGTTCGGTGTAGCCCACCAGGGAACCATCAACGTAGAGGCGGCCTGCATTGATCTTCTCGAGGTGGTTGATGCAACGCAGGAACGTGGTCTTGCCCGAACCCGACGGGCCGATCAGGCAGGTGACCGAGCCGCGTTCGACCTTCAGGTCGATGCCCTTGAGGATTTCGTGGGATCCGTAGCTCTTGCGGACTCCCTTGGCCTCGACCATGACGATGCTCATCGTGCGCTCCTGACTTTGCGTGGACGCTTGCGCATGATGATGGCGTCAAAGCCGCGTCCGTAGTGACGTTCGAGTTTTTCCTGGAAGTAGCTTAGGACGGTTGTCATGAGCAGGTACCAGAGGCTGGCGACGATCAGCAGCGGGATCGTCTGGTAGTTCTCCGAGTAGATGATCTGGGCCGAGTACAAAAGGTCCGAGATGGCCAGCACGGAGACCAGCGAGGTTCCCTTGAGCATGGAGATGACCTGGTTGCCTGTCGGGGGAAGAACCACGCGCATGGCCTGGGGCAGGATGATGCGGCGCATCAGCTTGGACCCGCTCATGCCCAGCGCCTTCGAGGCGTCGTACTGGCCCCGGTCCACCGAACCGATGCCGCCGCGGATGATCTCCGCCATGTAGGCGGCCTCGTTGAGCGACAGGCCCAGCAGCGCGGCCCCCAGCGGGGAGATCAGCACGTTGGCCGAGCCCAGTACGATCGAGGGGCCGCCGAAGGGGAGCCCCAGGGCGATGACCGGGTAGAGCGCGGCGATGTTGTACCAAAAGATCAGCTGGACCAGCAGCGGGGTGCCGCGGAAGAACCAGATGTAGGCCCGGGCGATCATGCTCAGGATCGGGTTTTCGCTCAATCGCATGATTGCCAGCACGGCGCCGAGGGCGATGCCGACGGTCATCGAGACGACAGTGAGCACCAGGGTCAACACGGCGCCAGTGAGGATGCGCGGGGCGAAGAGGTAGGAGACGACGACGTCCCAGTGATAGCGGTCGTTGAGCGCCACGTCGATGGCCGCCAGGGCCGCGACGACGACAACGAGAACGGCAATGGCGTTACGCACGGGGTGCTTCAACGGAATGACTGGTGCCGATTCCTCGAGGGCGGTGGCCGGAGCCTGCCCGGCCTGTTCAAGGGGTTTCTGGGTTTGCATGGAGTTCACTCCCACTTACTGCGCGAAGTTGACGCGTGCGTCGGTGATGGCGCTGGTTTCCAGGCCGTACTTGGCCAGCACCTGCTTGTAGGCATCGGACTTGATGATCTCGGCCAGAGACGCCGCCACGGGATCCTTGAGTGCGGAATCAATGGGAACGCCGGCCGCAACAGCCGTGAAGTCATACTCCGAGGCGATCTCGATGGTCGGATTCTGCGTGACCGCAAAGCCCAGGATGGGTGAGTCGGCAAGCACCGCATCCTGGCGTCCGCTGGTGAGCGCGGAGATGGCCTGGCGGGTGTCCTGGTACTGGTTGGAGACGATCTCCGGCTTGCCCGCCTCGGCGCATTCCTTGTTGTAGTCGGGGACGTTTACGGTGAGCTGGTAGGAGCCGGTGAGCAGTGCGACTTTCTTGCCGCACAGGTCCTGGTACTTCCCGATTCCGGCCGGGTTTCCTTGGGCCACGGCGACCGAGGTGCCCATCTGCATGTAGTCGACGAAGTCAAGGACCTTCATGCGTTCCTTGGTGGGAGTCATGGAGGAGACCGTCATGTCGTACCTGTCGGCGGCCATGCCTGGGATGATCGAGTCGAAGTTGGCCACCTGGATGTCGACCTTGAGCCCCAGGGACTCGCCGATCAGCCGGGCAATGTCCGGGTTGATCCCGGTCATGTCCTGGGTGCCGGGAATATAGAACTGCGTGGGCTGCTCGTTGGTGGGAATGCCCACACGGAGGGTCTTGGACGCCTTCACCGATTCCGGCAGCAGCGCGATGGCGGCCTCGTTGAGTTCGATCTCCGGCACGGCGGTGCCCGCCGCGGCGGATTCTCCTGAGGCCGGGGTCTCGGTGGCGGAGCAGGCCGTCATGGCCAGGAGTGCGCCGGCCGCCAAGGCGGTCGCTGCAGCAAAGCGGCCGCGCCGTGAACGGAGGCGGGTTGACTCGTTTTTCATGGTTACAGGCTCGTTTCTGCGTAGCTGTGGTTGGTCGGAGTGGGCGTCGTTGCCCGTGCGGTGGGGAATGCCTCGCTGTAGTGGCGCAGCAGCTCGCGGCCGTTGGCGCGAAGTTCCTCGATGCTGGTGACGCCGAGCATCATCATGGCGCGCATCATCTCGTCGCGGAACAGGTTGATGACGTGGGAAACGCCGGTCTCGCCGGCGGCGGCCAGGCCGTAGAGGTACGGGCGGCCGATGGAGCAGGCGGTTGCGCCCAGGGCAATCGCCTTGACCATGTCCGAACCGCGGCGGATGCCGCCGTCGACGATGATTTCCATCCGGCCGTCGACCGCTGCAGCGATATCCTCCAGCACGTCCAACGGAGAAGTCATGTGGTCGAGCTGGCGTCCACCGTGGTTGGAAACCTGGATGGCGTCGAAGCCGTACTCGGCCGCAAGTGCCGCGTCCTTCGGGTTGACCACGCCCTTGAGGATGATCGGGCCGCTCCAGCGCATGCGGATCTCGCGGAGGTCGTCCCAGTTGGTGGGCTCGTAGGCGCCCGCAAGCAAGGTGCGCCACATGTCCGGGCTGCTGGCCAACGGGCCCATGGGCTCCTCGGCGTCAAGGTTCGGGAAGGCAATGGCGTCGTTGGCCAGGAATCCCAGGGCCCAGCGCGGGTGCAGCGCACCCTCGACGACGGTCTTGGGCTTGATGGTCGGCGGGGCGGTGAAACCGTTGCGGTAGTCGCGTTCGCGGTGGCCAATGGAACGGCAGTCGACGTTGACGATCAGTGCCTCGTAGCCGGCGCGGGAAACGCGGTCCAGCACCGCCTGCAATTCGACCTTGTCGGCGATCGGCTCGAGGTTGAACCAGCGACGAAGGTTAGGGGCTGCGGCGCTGACATCCTCCATGGTGGTGGTGCTCAGGTGCGCCAAGCCGTAGGGGATTCCCTGGGCCAGGGCTGCACGTGCCACGGCGGTTTCGCCCTTGGGGTTGAACAGTCGGGTTCCACCGGTGGGGGAGAGGTAGAACGGCAGCGACGTCGGGCCGCCCAGGAGGGTGGTGCCGAGGTCCATCTTGTCGACCGAGCCCCACTTGGGCATGAACGACCAGTCATCGAAGGACGAGCGGTTCCGTCGCATCGAGAACTCGTCCTCGCCGCCGCCTTCGATGTAGTCGAAGATGGACTTGGGAAGGCGTTTCGATGCGAGTTTGCGCATGTCAGCCACGCTGTGGCAGCTTCGTCCGAGCCTTTCGGCCGTCGAGCGGGCCGGGCCCTGGATGGACGCGAGCGCCGTGATGTCTTTCAATCGCATGGTGGGGTTTCCTCAAATCCGTGGCTGGGAACTTTTACTGTCCGCTGCATCAATAGTGACCCACATCTCGACGCTGGGGTATGTACATAACTACACAAGGTTGCCGACATACTTGTGATAAATTCCAAGTATGGATTCACAAGAGCGAGACCGGACGGCTTCGGAACACGGTGCGGGCACGGTGCGGCTGGCCGACTGCATCCAGTTCATGCAGGCGGACCTCGTCCACGCCAATCCCACGCCGGAGAACCTGGCACACGAGGTCACCGACGTGCTGATGTACGACCCGTTGGACGAGTGGACGAACGCCGACAATCGCATCATCCTCGCCGTCGGGTTCGCCTACGGATCGGCGGATTTTGACCAGTTGCTGCACCGGGCTGCCAACAGCAACGCGGCCGCGGTCATCGTCAAGGCGCACGGGGCACACATCGAGCAACTTCGCGATGCCGCGGTCCGCCATGAATTGGCCGTATTGGTCGCACCCGGGAATGCGGACTGGACGCGACTGGTGGCACTGGCCAGGGCCTCGGTGGTCGGTGCCGCGGCGGATTCGGTATCAGGTGTCCGATTAGGGGACCTGTATGCATTTGCCAATGCAGTCGCATCGATGACCGACGGGGCTGCAAGCATCGTCGATCCCCTGGGGCGAATCCTGGGGTATTCCACCTTGCCGGGCCAGCCGATCGACGAGTTGCGCCGCGTCACGACCCTTGCGCTCCAGGAAAGCGGCGCACCGGCCTTTGATGCTGACTTCAAGGCGGTCTACGCTGCCGCCGAGGCGCTGTACATCCCCTCCACCAAGGAGGGAGTGGCAAGATTGGCGCTGGCCGTGAGGGCCGGGGGCGAGCTGCTGGGTTCCATCTGGATCATTGACCCGGGGGAAGGGCGCCATCAGGCGGCGCTGGAGGCGCTGAACCGCATGGCCCCGCTGGCCGGCCTGCACATGCTGCATGCACGTTCGGCCTCCGACTTTGGCGAGCGCCGAAACGGGGACCTCATTCGAACGTTGATCGACGACCCCGAGCATGCATCGTTTGCCGCTGCCCAGCTTGGCCTGGATATCAACCAAGGGCTCGCCGTCGTGGCCCTGACCATCGCCCAGCCCGAATCCGGAAGCCTCGATGCGGTGCGCGAAATCCATCGCTTACTGCACCTAGTCACCACCGTGTGCAACGTCAGGTTCACGACCAGCCACAGCGCCCTGATCGGCTCGGTGGTCTACGCGCTATTTCCCTGCCAGGGCGATGAACCGAGGGCAACACAGCGCCGCATCGTGCAGGAGATTGCTGCCTATGGGCATTCCATCAGTTCCCACCCGCTGGTTGCTGCGGTGGGAAGCGTTGCCCGCCGGATCCAGGACCTCCCGGAATCACGGGAGAGCGCATCAAAGACATTGCAGTACCTCTTGGGTCAATTGGCGCCAGCGGTTCGTGGCCGTGCCGGATTGACGTCAGCGGTGGCACTTTTTGAGGACCACCAAATTCCGCTGGGCCTGCTGCAGGTGGGGGAGTTCATGCAGGAGCGGGGGCTTGCTGAGTCCGACCAGCTGGCGGCTCTCCACGCCCATGACGCGGAGAACCAGACCGATTACGTGGAGACGTTGCGGGCCTACCTGGCCAGCAACGGCAGCATTTCTGCCATGGCAGGGACGCTCAATGTCCACAACAACACCGTCCGCTACCGCGTTGCGCAGCTGTCGAATATCTTTGGCCTGGACCTGGATGATCCGCAGAAGCGCCTGTGGCTGTGGTTGCGCCTGGCCACCGAGGATCTGGGCATGCAAATGAACCGGCAGGCAAGGCCCGGGAAGTAGCGCGGCCGGGAACCCCTGCCCGCCGGCTCGGGCGGAACGGCTAGTTTCCGGCCCAGGCGGTGGCTTGCACCTCAACCAGAAGCTTGGGTGCCAGCAATGGTGCGACGATGGTTGCACGCGAGGGGCGGTGGCCACCGAAGGTGTCGACCCAGGCACGGTTGTATTCGCCGGCCATGGAAGCGTCGTTGATGTAAACGGTCGTTGTGGCGACGGCATCGAGTCCAAGTTCATAGCCGGCCAGCACGGTCTGCAGGTTCTTGAGGGTCTGGACAGTTTGCGCGTAGATGTCACCTTCGCCAACCAAGACCTTGTTTTCGTCTTTGGAGACCATGCCCGAAACGAAGACAAAGTCACCGGCGCGGGTGGCGCTGGGGAACGGGCTTGCCACGGTCGTGATGCCTGCAACGTCGATATTAGTAAGGCCTGTGATGCCCATGGTGCTCCTCAATCGGATGTGGTTCGGTGGCAGGTCGCCGCCCAGAAAAGACTAGGGCATCAACCGGGCATTCACGGGGACATGGTGCGCGGGCGCGGGCCTGCTAGCCCAGGCGGTTGAGCAGGGCCGTGGTGCGATACGGGATCACGTCGCGCAGGATCATCGACGTGGAAGTCCGGGTGATGCCCGGGCAGAGACGGATCTCCTCGCTGACCCGGTAGAGGTCATCCGGATCCTTGGCGACGGCGCGGATCAGCAGGTCGGTGTCTCCTGCAGGGGCGACGCATTCGAGGACCTCGGGAATCAGGCTCAACGCCGCGATGGCTTCTTCCAGGTGCGACTGGTCAAGCTCCGCGCTGACGACGGCCGAGACTCCGCGGCCAACCGACGCCGGCTTCAAGCGGCTGGAGTTCGGGCGCAGGGCCCCGGAACTCGCCAGCCGCTCCATGCGGGTCTGAACGGTGCCACGGGCCAGGCCCAACCGCTGTGCCAGCATCATTGTGGGAACCCGTGGATCCTCGTCCAGGGCCAAGAGAATGCGCCTATCCGTATCATCCAGTTGGTACGATTCCGGCGTCATTCCGGCTCCTTCGCCTAGGTTCGGTCAGACTGACCAAGTTGTTCGGTAGCTACCGCTCCATGTTAGTCAAAATGATCAGTGATTCCCAACTGTGTTGCACGGTATGCCCGGTTGTTGCTTTAGTAGTTGTTAGAAGCTCAACCAAAGTCACAAGCTACGGCGAGCAGACCCCCGTAGCCGGACCGGATCCAGGCCGCGCTACGGGTTGGCCCACAAGGTCTCAGGTCGAATAATAAGAGTGGTCCGCAACGATTCCAAGAACTTGGAGCCATCGCGGACCACTCTTGTTTTTGACGCACTATCACCGCCACGTTGCCCTTGCAACGAGCCGCAGTTATCCACAAAACTGCTTGGGAGCGGTTCGCTGGTTCCGCGAGCGGGTAGCCTTCAATACATGAGGTTCATGCGTCTAGAAGATGTCGCCGACGAGTTGAATGTAAACCTGCCGCAGGTGCGGTCTTTGGTGCGCAGCGGGGACCTGCCGGCAATCAAGATTGGTGGACGCGGCGTGTGGCGCGTGGAGCGCAGTGAACTTGAGGCATACATCCAACGCCAATACACGGTGGCGCGGGAATCCATTGAAGCCGGAGCCGCCGACGGCGAGGAGACATAGGGATCTAGTCGACCATCAATTTTGCGTGCGGGCCACCACGGGTTTAGGCTGAAAATGTTGCGGCTCCAAGCCGTAATACGGGGCATTAGCTCAGTTGGTAGAGCGCTTCGTTCGCATCGAAGAGGTCAGCGGTTCGATTCCGCTATGCTCCACACTAGTAACCCTCTGTCCACGGAAACGTCGGGCGGAGGGTTTTAGTTTGCCCAGGTTCGCGGGTAAACGCGGCCATCCACTTCATCTCGGGTCACGAACGAGTAGCCGACATACCGCTTAGACGGATGTCGATGAACTGTACGTTGTGGCACACGGACATGTGCGGCCCGGTACGCGCCTTCGCGAGTCATATAGCGGCGTGACGGGCCACAAATGGCAAGATCACGGCGGACTTCTCGCGGACATATCGGCCACTGGATTGGCCCTTCGATGCTCCCGACAACGCCCAATGGCCCGGAGACTCAGGGGCTCGATGCCAAGACTTTTCGAACGCAGGAGAAGCCGACCCGTGTACCGTGAGCCCTATGGGGCGGGTCATTTTGGCCTGCTCCAACTAGGAAGAGAACAAGACGCATGGGCTTTAAGAACGAACTTACACTGGGTGTCATTGCCACTTCCAACAAGGTGGACGAGCAGCGTTTGCCGATCCACCCGTCGCACTTTGAACGGATTGACCCGCGCTTCAAGAACCTCATCACGGTAGAGACCGGTTACGGGGTGGCCTGCGGCATTGACGACGAAGAGCTCGCGCCGTTCGTCGGAAAATTTGCCACCCGCCAGGAAGTTATCGCAGGCAGTGACATCGTCCTCCTGCCCAAGCCCCAGCTCGCGGATCTGATGGAAATGCATGAGGGGCAGACCCTGTGGGGCTGGCCGCACTGCGTCCAGGACACTGCGCTGACGCAGCTGGCCATTGACAAGAAACTCAACGTGATTGCCTTCGAGGCCATGAACCACTGGGGCACGGACGGAAGCTTCGGGCTGCACGTGTTCCACAAAAACAATGAGTTGGCCGGCTACTCATCGGTCATTCATGCCCTGCAGCTCTGCGGCATCACGGGTGACTACGGACGCAGGCTCTCGGCAACCGTCATTGGGTTTGGCGCCACCGCCCGCGGAGCGGTCACCGCCCTGCGCGCCCACGGGATCCACGACGTGCGCGTCCTCACCGGTCGCTCCGTCGCGGCGGTCGCCTCACCCATCCACGCTGTCCAGATGGTGCAGTTCGACCACGACGGCGGACCGAACCTGAGCGAGGTCATCACCGACGAAGGACGAATGCCGCTGGCGCCATTCCTGGCCGAAAGTGACATCGTGGTGAACTGCACGCTGCAGGATCCAAACGCCCCGTTGATGTATCTGCAGACCGAGGACCTTGCGGCGTTTTATCCGGGCAGCCTGATCATCGATGTTTCCTGCGACGAGGGAATGGGTTTTGAATGGGCCAAGCCCACGACATTCGCCAAGCCAATGTTCACCGTCGGACGGAACATCAACTACTACGCAGTGGACCACAGCCCCTCCTACCTGTGGAATTCCGCGAGCTGGGAAATCAGTGAAGGTTTGTTGCCGTTCCTGGATGCGGTGATGGACGGACCGACGGCTTGGCAAGAAAGCGAAACGATTGCACGCGCCATCGAGATTCGAGACGGCGTTATCCAGAACCAGGCCATCCTGGAATTCCAAAACAGGTCTGCGGAATACCCGCATTTGATGGCAAAGAACTGATTCCCGAAACAGGTTCGGGAACGCGGCGGCAGCAGTAACCACGCAGGGGATTCCCTCACCGCCGCCAGAGCAACGGGAGGCGAAGACATGGGTACCCTCTTCTCCGAGAGCTTTCTGGGTCGGCCAAGACGGGAGCTTGCGCCCGGTGCCCATTGGGTTCCCGACTGGTTGGACACGGAGGAACAGCGTTGGCTGGTTGCTCGGTTCCACGAATGGGGACGGGGCCCGGTGCCGCCGCGTGCGGCAATGATTGGCGCCCATGAAATGTCGGTGCAAACCGTTTGCCTGGGGTGGCACTGGCGACCCTACGCCTATTCGCGTGAGGCCATCGATGTCAACGGCAACCGGGTCCTGGAGTTCCCCGACTGGATGGTGAGGCTTGGCCGCAAGGCACTCCTCGCCGCCACCCAGGACGCGGCATCCGCCGAGCGCTACACCCCGGACACCGCCCTGGTGAACTACTACGGGGCAGAATCCAAGATGGGCATGCACCAGGACCGCGACGAGCGGTCGGTCGCGCCGGTGGTCTCAATCTCCATCGGTGACACCTGCCAGTTTCGGTTCGGCAATACGCAGAACCGGAACAAACCTTACGAGGACATCCTGCTGGCCTCGGGGGACTTGTTTGTGTTCGGGGGACCGGCTCGCCTTGCCTACCACGGGGTCACCAAGGTCCTGCCCGGAACGGCACCCGCCGATTGCGGGCTAGAAACGGGACGAATCAACATCACCATGCGGGTCACGGGACTGGCCGACTGACCGGGTGCCCGGCCACGGCCTGCCTATTTCCCGGGCAGATTCAACACTGCTCGAACGGCGAAATGGTCGCTGAGTCCGGCTTCGACATTGGTGTTCGAGGTGACCTCGAGGCCGCGCACCAACACGTGGTCAAGGCGCATCATGGCAAAGGGCGACCGCGGCCAGGTGAAGCCAAGGAGGCCGTCATCCTGGTTGGGCTCCTCAAGGATCGTGGAGATCTTCTTGAAGGCGCGGTCGGTGCTGGTTGCATTGAAGTCGCCCACGGCAACCATGTTTTCATGGGGATCGGACCGCACCGCTGATGCCAACTGCACCAGCATTTCGTCGCGATCGACGTGGTCGTTGGGACGGGCCGAGGCAGCATGGATGACATAGAGCCGGAGGCTTCCGTATTCAGTGTCGACCTGCGTTGACAGGGCACGCTTCCATCCCAGTCCGAGCTCGAGCGATCGGGAATTCGAAAGTGGATACTTGCTCCAAACCCCTACCGTGCCCACCACGAAGTGATGCGGGTAGTCTTCCTCGAGGGCAGCGGTGACACGCTGGGCGCTGCCGGCATCGAGTTCCTGCAAGGCAATGACGTCGCTTCCGTCTGCGGCCAGTTCAAGGGCGGATTGTGCGGCAGCCCCGGTACCCGCCTTGATGTTCTGGCTGCTGAGCGCCAGTGTGTGGGCACCGGGTTGGGGTGCCGACCAAGACAGCGGAACAATGGCAGGGCCAAAGATGAAAAGCCAGGTCAACGTTGGGACCAGGAGCACCGCCAGGGAGGTTCTGCTGCGAGATGCCAAGGCCAGCAGCAGCAAGGCCGGAACCGCCAGACCCATCCATGGCGCGGCGTTGTCCAGGAGCAAGCCCATGCCCAGGACGTCGGGGACCCGTGTGTGGTAAGCCATCAGAAGCGCACAGGCCAGAGACCCAATAAGCACCAGGAAGCGCAGGAACCGGTGGGTACGCGATCGCCGGCGCCGCATACTTTTCGCAGCGCCAGACCGGGCAGAATAATCAGACATCGCTACCAAGGGTCGCACATTGGCCTGTGCGGTGCATGAACCGCGGCTGTGACTCGGCCGAGGCCAACCCGGACTGGATCGGGACCGGCGCCGGGGCAAACCGGTGGTCGGCTGCCGACCTCTCGACTCTGGGGGTGCAAGGTGAGATTCTAAAACTAGGAATACTAATCGCTACAACGACTTTCCGGACCTGGCCGGTTTGTTGGGTGGCACCATTCTGGCAGGAGATGAGCACCATGAGTGAATCGGCAATGACTGAACCGGCGGCGCAAGGTGAATTGGGTACCGTGGTGATTGGCGGCGGACTTGCCGCGGCCCACTGCGTCCACTCATTGCGCGAGGGCGGCTACACCAAGCCGATTACGCTCATCGCCTCCGAGAACGAAGTTCCCTATGAACGGCCCCCGCTGTCCAAGGAATTCCTCCAGGGAAACAAACAGGCGCAGGAGCTCGAACCGTTTGCCGCCGACTGGTATGCCGACACGGACGTGGACCTGCGACTGGGCGTCACCGCCGAATCCATCGACACTGCCGCCAAGGCAGTCTCACTGGGCGGATCGGCCCCGGTGGGATATGAAAACCTCGTGATCGCCACTGGCTGCCGTTCCCGGCTGGGCGGCCGCAACGCGAACATGGCCGGTTGGGACCTGCCCGGCGTCTACACCTTGAGGTCGCTGGAGGACTCCAAGAAGATCAAGGAGCAACTGGTTTCCGGCAAGCGCCTGGTCATCATCGGCGCCGGGTGGATCGGCATGGAGGTCGCCGCCTCGGCGCGCACGGCCGGAGTGGAGGTCACCGTCATCACCCCGGACCAGGTCCCGCTCGCGACTGCCATGGGCACCGAATTCGGTGCCCACGTGGCGCAGCTACACATCGCCAACGGAGTCCAGTGCCGCTTCGGGACAGCCGTCAGCGGCATTGCCTCGGACCCGGAAAAGGGCCTGGTGGTGCAGACGCCAACCGGTGACATCCCCGCGGACTTTGTCTTGCTGGCCATCGGCGCGGTGCCCAACAACGAACTGGCCGTGGCCGCCGGTCTCGAGGTAGGCACCGGAGTGGTGGTCGATGAGTACCTGCGCAGCAGCGACTCCAACATCCTGGCCATCGGCGACATCGCCGAGGCCTACAACACGACCTTGGGCAGGGCGATGAGGGTCGAACACTGGGACAACGCCATCCGCCAGGGCAAGCTTGCCGCGGCCACCATCCTGGGACGCGACGAATCCTACGACTGGTTGCCGTACTTTTTTACGGACCAATTCGATCTGGGCATGGAGTACGTCGGCGACCGCGGAGCCGACGACGACGTCGTGGTGCGGGGCGACATGGCCGCGGGGGAGTTCGTCATCTTCTGGTTGCGCCAGGGTGTGGTCACCGCGGCCATGAACGTGAACATCTGGGACGTCAACGATCACCTGCGCAGCATGATCGGCAAGAACATTCCCGTCTCCACGTTGCAGGACACCGGCAACGACCTGATGACGCTGTAGCGCCAGGCACGGAAGTCGTTGGACCGGCACGCCGGCGGCCGGCCCGGGCGGCGTGGCCGGCACCGGATTCGCCAAGACGGTCGTGGCCGTGGGCGTGCTCACGATCGTTCCTGACGGCACCGGTGGCCACGTAGGCTTGAAGTGGCGGCGACGAGGCCAGATGCACTGCCGCCTACCCACCGCTGAACCATTGAAAAGGTACCCGTGAATTCCGACGCAACTGCCCTGGGCAACAGCAGGCCGACCCGCAGCACCCAACTATCCGGAAGGGCACTGTTCCTGGCTGTCGTGGCGCTTGCCATGGGCGGGTTCGGGATCGGCACCACGGAATTCTCCATCATGGGCCTGCTCCAGGAAGGTGCCGCAGACCTGGGCGTCAGCAATGCCCGGATGGGCTTGCTGATCTCCGCCTACGCACTGGGCGTGGTTGTCGGCGCCCCGATCCTGACCGCATTGGGTGCCCGTGTCGCCCGCAAAACCATGGTCCTGTGGCTCATGGCATTGTTCACCCTCGCCAACCTCAGCTCTCTCTTTGCCGCGAACTATGAATGGATGCTCGTCTCCCGGTTCCTTGCCGGTCTCCCGCATGGGGCCTACTTCGGCATTGCCGCAATCCTTGCGGGAACCTTGGTGCCTGCATCGATGCGCGGTCGCGCCATCGCGTGGGTGATGATGGGCCTCGCGGTCGCCAACGTCATCGGCGTTCCGCTGGTGACCTTCCTGGGCCAGAGCCTTGGCTGGCGATGGATGTTCGCAGTGGTCGGGCTGGTGGGGGCGTTGACTTGGGTTGCCATCCGTGTTTTTGTGCCATTTTCCCCGGCGCACGAAGGCGCAAGTATCCGCAGGGAGCTTTCGGCCCTGCGCAGCGGACAGGTCTGGATGGCCATGCTGACCGGCATTGTCGGCTTTGGCGGGTTCTTTGCCGTGTATTCCTACATCAGCCCGATCCTCACCGACGTTACGGGGCTGCCGATCACGGCCGTGCCGCTGGTGTTGGGACTCTATGGCATAGGCATGGTCGTCGGCTCGGTGATCGGCGGACGCATGGCCGATTGGTCGGTGCTCGGCGCCATTTACGTTTCGACCACCGCCATGGTCATCTTCATGACCTTGTTCGGTCTACTCTCCACCCACGCGGTGCCCGCGCTGATCCTGGTCTTCATCCTCGGTGGCACCGGGTCACTTCTGGTACCCGCCCTCCAGGCCTTGCTCATGGACTCAGCGCCGCACGCCCAATCACTGGCCGCCTCGCTGAACCACTCGGCACTGAACGTGGCAAACGCACTTGGTGCCGCGCTGGGTGCCGCCGTCATCACCGCCGGATTGGGGTACCGGGCGCCCTCGTTCCTGGGCGCCGGCCTCGCATTGGTCGGTCTGCTGCTGGCCCTGGCCACGGGCTGGCGTGCCAAGCGACTTGCTGCGGCAAAGAAGTAGCATCACAGCTACTGCCGCGCGCTATGCGTCGGCGGCCGCGGCGCGAAGTGTCTCCAGTTTCCGCTCCGTTGCTTCATGGGTCTGTTCCATCAACAGCTTCATGGTTCCAACGACGTCAATGCTTCGGTCCACCAGCCACTGCTGTTGCAGTCCATCGGCCGTGGCAAGGACCATTCGGGTCACCGCATGGAGGTACTGGAGTTCTTCGGCCGACGGCGCGGGCTTGTCGGCGTAATAGGAGTCTTCGGAAATCTTCAGCAGCCGGGCATTTCGTTCGTGGAAGTACGCCGCGGCGGGATGCTCGGGATCCGCGGCAGCGGCCGCCATGGTTACGTACAGGGCAATCAAGCCCGGTTCGTGGTGGCCCTGCCCCAAGATATCCGCTAGGCGTCCTTCTTGTTCCTCGATGGTGCCGCTGATTTCATTGCGGGCGTCGCGCTCGCGCAGGATCTGGACCAGCAGGTCTTCCTTGGAGTCGAAGTAGTGCATCACTCCGGCCAGGGACAGGTCGCAAAGACTTGCGACCTTGCGTAGCGATGTTCCCCGGTATCCCTCGACGGCAAACACCTCCAGCGCCACAGCTAGAATCTCGGCGCGCTTTGCGATGCCCTTTGCGTATGAACCACGTATTGCCATGTTGATAGAGTAGCGAGATTTTGAGCCAAATCTTACTAACCTTTCGACTGTCGGTATTTGGTAGGCGGCCTGACTTGCAATGACTCGGGGAAATCCATCCTTGGGAACTCGGGGCGCGGCGGACACGCCAAGGCGGCAGATGCCAACGCGGCAGGGCTCGTCCGGCCATTCCATGCCGAGATTTCGGCGCATCCGAGGGTTCCGAGCGTGTCCAGCACGGCTGTGATCGACGTCATGATCGGTTGGGTTGCTGGTGTTTTTTTCCGCATGTTTTCGCGCTTCGGAGTTGTCGCCTGTTGATATTTCGTCTGCGCGAAACGGAAGTGGCCCAAGCTCGATTGGCGTTCGGGTGCCATCGTGCTGTAGATTATTATCTCGGTTCGGCAGCCTTTCGGGAAAGCCTGAAACCAATCCTTTTCGGGGGTATGGCGCAGTTGGTAGCGCGTCTGCATGGCATGCAGAAGGTCAGGGGTTCGAATCCCCTTACCTCCACGAAATACAAAAGGCCTCAAACATTGCGTTTGGGGCCTTTTGCGTTTCCCATGTCATTGGGCTCAGCTGACCGCCCGATATCCGGAATAGCCGATCATGGCCCTGAGCCACGTCACCAGGGGATCGATCCCTGTGTGCGGACGTCCATCATCCCCGACGGTAAAGACCGGTACCTCGCCGCGCATGTGCCTGGGCAGCAGGCGAAGAATGCGGTCGGTGTCGCCGCTTCCGGTCAGTAGCAACGCAACGGGACGGAATCCGAAGACCGCGTTGACCAGCGCCAATCCATGCATGCGCGAAAAACGCAGCGGACCGACCAACACCATTCCGTCAAAGTAGATGAGCTCGTGGGCCGACGAACTGGTGACCTCGAGGATCTCGCTGCGCAATTCGTAGGAATGCAGCTTCTCGGCCAGCTCCGCGGCACGCAACTTGGCCAGTGCATCACGCTGGTAATAGACGATTGCAACGCGATCCATGTGAATCCCTCATCCCTGCGACAAATGCATCCCACGGGCCCTAAAACCCGCGGATCATTCCATTTCAAGCTAGGCCCGAATCCCGTGAATTGGCTGGGAAATCGTCGCCGGCATGCAGTGCCAAGCTGTTATTTTTCGCCGACGAAGGCATGGCATGTTGCACGATTTGGAAACGGGTTGGCCCACCGCATTGCTTGGGCAGACCGGCGGCCCCATACTTGCCGCAAGAGTCTTCTTGGGGAAGCAATCAGAGGGTGGATTAAGATGCTGTGGCATTGGGGACAAAGCAATCTCGCTTGGGGTGCCTGCGGAATTTTCGTGGCAGCGGCACTTGTGATTTCATCGGCACCGGCGCTGGCCACCGGAACAGTTCAGGTTCAGGGCGCAGCTTCGACTTCAGTGATGGTGGCAACCGCGTTGCCGGCCAAGGTCAAGACCACGGCGAACCTGAACATGCGCACCGGCCCGAGCACCGCCTATCGAATCCTGCTGACCATTCCCCAGGGGACCACTGTGACGGTCACGGCGCAGGCATCCACTGGTTGGTACAAGGTCAGCTACGCCGGACACACTGGCTGGGTCAGCAACCGCTACGTCAGCATTGTGGGCTCGTCGGCACCGGCACCGAGCACGCTGCCTGCCACGGTGCGAACCACGGCGAACCTCAACCTACGTACCGGACCAAGCACGGCCTATGCGATTCTGCTGACCATTCCCCAGGGCACCACCGTGAAGGTGTTGGCCCGCGCATCCAATGGCTGGTACAAAGTCAGCTACGCGGGACGCACGGGTTGGGTCAGCAATGCCTACGTAACCACCAGCACCGGCACCTCGACGCAGGCACCCAGTGCGCCGCAATCCACGGGGCCAAACCGCACCTCGAGGGTGGTGCTGACCTTTGACGATTGCCCGCGAACGCTCAGTTCCTTCAACGCCACCATCAAGTACGCCGCCGACCACAACATGGGCTTGGTTATTGCCCCGACGGGCAATTGCCTCTCATCATTCAGGTCGCGCTACGGAGTGGATCTGGCTGCCTTGGCCCGGGCCAAGGGGCAGTGGGTCATCAACCATTCGATAAGCCATCCTGACCTGCGGCCCCTGAGTTGCGCTGCCGCCGCGGCCCAGCTCGGCGGATCCGGGGTGCACACCAACTTTGGCCGCCCACCCTACGGAGCCATTGATGCCAGCGTGCGCTGCGCCTACGACAAGGTGGGCATGGCGATTTGGACCTGGTCGCGCGACACCAGGGATTGGAGCACGAAGTCCAAGTCCATCACGGTGGCCCGGGCCTCGGCAGCAATGCCGCGGGACACCGTCCTGATGCACATGCAATGGCAGGGCTTTGCCCCGGACTCGCTGCGGCAGATCAAGGCCAACCTAGCCAACCGCGGAGTCAATGTCTGCCGCGCCTACCACGGGTCCGATGGAGTCGGAGCTGTTGCCAGGACCCCGATCCTGTTGCCCTCCTCGCTGCCCTGCTAAACCAGGCGCTCGGAGCCGCGCTCGAAGAGAGTCGTCACTGGCGTCGTGCCCCGGGGCCGGGTACCACGGAGAAGATTTCCGGGGTGATGTATCCGGCCTCGGCAAAGGCGCGCCGCACCGCCGCGGCCACGCCCTCGGCACGCGAGGCCTCGAGCAGCGCGATCGCCGATCCGCCGAAGCCGCCGCCGGTCATGCGCGCACCAATGGCGCCGGCGGCCATGGCGGTGTCGACGGCCAGGTCCAATTCATCGCAGGAGATTCCGAAGTCGTCGCGCATCGAGGCGTGGCTGGCGAGCAGGAGCCCGCCGATGGCCACTGGTCCACGGCGTTCCAGCAGTTCGACGGTGTCCAGCACCCGCTGGTTCTCGGTGACGATGTGCTTGACCCGGCGGTAAATCTCCGGTGCCAAGGTTTCCCTGGCTTCGTCCAGCCGCTCGATGCCGACATCGCGCAGGGCGGTGACGCCCAGTTCCCTGGCGCCCCGCGTGCAGGCGAGCACCAGTTCCTTGTAGCCGCCCGAATCGTGCGAGTGGCTGACCCTGGTGTCAATGACCAGGACCTGCAGGCCGTTGGCCGCCAGCGGCAGAACGACCTGGCGGGCCTCCCTGGTGCGGCAATCAAGGAACAGGGCATGGTCGGGGGTGCTCAGCAGCGAGGCCGATTGGTCAAGGATGCCGGTGGGCGCCCCGACGAACTCGTTCTCCGCCAACTGGCAAATCAGCACGAGCTCCTCACGCGTTAGGCCCAGACCCAATTGCTCGTTCAGGCCCAACGCCACGGCGCATTCGATGGCGGCCGAGGATGACAGGCCGGCACCGACCGGAACCGTCGAATCCAGCAGGATGTCCGCGCCGGGCAGGGCAAAGCCGCGTTGTTCCATCGCCCAGAAGACCCCAGCAACGTAGCGGGCCCAGGGGTCCACCATGGAGGGAACCAGGCCGGTGGCTTCCGCCTCGACCACCTGCCCGCCGCGGGTCGAGGCAATGCGCAGCAGCCGCCCGGACTCCTCGGGGCGGATCCTCAGCCCGATGCCCGCCACCTTGTCGATGGCGAACGGCAACACGTAACCCTCGTTGTAGTCGGTGTGTTCGCCAATGAGGTTCACCCGTCCCGGCGCGGCAAAGCACGCCTCGGGGGCGAGGCCGTAAAGGGCGGTGAAGGCGTTTGCCAGGGTGGTCATTGAATCGTCCTTCACAGGGCGTGGGCGTGGGATTCGAGGCGCGCGGCGGCTTCGCGCAGGGACTCGGCGGTGTCTTCGGGGGTGACGTCCCCGATGAAGGCTCCCATGGCGGCCTCGGACCCGGCAAGGTACTTGAGCTTGTTTTCGGCTCGTCGCGGCGAGGTCAACTGCAGGTGCAGCCACGCCTCGCCTCGGTGCTCATGGTACTTCGGGGCCTGGAACCAGCCGGCGATATACGGAGTGGGGGTGGGATAGAGCGCATCCACGGTGGAGAGCAACCGGTGGTACATCGATGCCAGCTCGTCGCGCTCGGGGCCCGTGAGTTCGCCGAGGTCGGCCACCTGGCGATGCGGCACCAGATGCACCTCGATAGGCATGCGGGAGGCATAGGGAACGAAGGTCGTGAAGTGGGTGCCACGCTCAAGGATGCGCCGCCCGTCCGCGACCTCGAAGTCAAGCACGTCGGCCATGAGGTTGCGCCCGGTGCGTGTTTGGTGTGCGGCCGCCCGCGCCAGGTGGTTTTCGGTGCGCGGGGTGACGTAGGGGTAGGCGTAGAGCTGTCCGTGCGGATGGTGCAGCGTCACCCCGATGTCGGCGCCGCGGTTTTCGAAGGGAAAGACCTGCTCGACACCCTCGAGTCGACCCAGCTCCCGGGTGCGGTGTGCCCAGGCCTCGATCACGGTGCGGATGCGGCGAATCCCGAGGGAGGCCAACGAATCGGTGTGTCCGGGGCCGAAGGAGATGACCTCGCAGCGGCCGTGGGACGGGCGTGCCGCGCCGAGCTCGACCGGGGAATCGACTGAGTGCTGTTCGGGCCCGAAGGAGGGGAACCGGTTTTCAAAGACCACGACGTCGTAGGCGTCGGCCGGGATTTCACTTGCCATTTCCGGGCGCGTGGGACACAGTGGGCATTCGCTTGCAACGGGCAGGTGCGTGCGTGTTTGGCGGTGCGCGGCAAAGGAAATCCATTCGCCGCTCAGGGCGTCGTAGCGCAGCTGCGATGTCGCCGGACGGGCCGGCAACTCTCGGGTGTCCGGCGGTGCCAGGAAACCAGCGGGAGCATGGCCACCGTCGAAGAAGTACAGCAGCTCACGTCCGTCAGCAAGTTCGGCACGAACGGGGTGCGACGGGTTCGGATTCTGCTCCACGGCGTCTCCTGGGTGATGTGCGAAAGGGATTAAATTCAAACAAATTCGATCATATTCTATCGGAAAGCGACGCGACGCGGAAGGCCCGAGCCTTCAGGTTTCGGCGATCCCTGCCGGTCAGTCGTCGACCCAAGCCAGGGCCCCGCGGAAACCCGAGGACGGTTGGCAGGACATATTTCGCGCAACTTCGAACATATTCCCACGTGCCGTGTTCGTTTCTCGCTACCATGGAGGGCAAGCAAACGCCCGACCGAACGGATCGCCATGACAGAGATGCTGGCCAGTGCCCGGCAGCAGCGCATCATCGATGCCCTGCGCGAACGCGAGCAGGTGCGTGTCACCTCCCTGGCTTCGGAGCTGGGCGTCTCGGAGATGACGGTGCGACGCGACCTGAACGCGCTGGCCGCCCGCGGCGCCCTGGTCAAGGTCCACGGCGGGGCCACGCTGGATGCCGCCCCGACCAGCAACGAGCCGGGGTTCACGCACAAGCTGGCGCTGGAGTCCGGGGAAAAGCAGGCCATTGCCCACGCTGCGGTCAAGCTGATCAGGCCGGGCATGTCCATCGCGCTGAACTCCGGAACCACCACCTTCGCCCTCGCTGCCCAATGCACCGGCATCAAGGACCTGACCGTGGTGACGAATTCTCCACGGATCGCCGAGGTCTTCTATGCTGCGGCGAACCCGAGCCAAAACATCATCCTCACCGGCGGGACCCGCACCGTCTCCGACGCCCTCGTGGGGCCGCTGGCGCTCTCGGCCCTGGGCCAGCTGCACGTGGACCTGCTCTTCCTGGGCGTGCACGGCATGACTGCCGAGGACGGGTTCACCACGCCCAACATGCTCGAGGCACAGACCAACCAGGCGTTCATCAAGGCCGCGGCACGGCAGATCATCGTGGCCGACCACACCAAGTGGGGAGTGACGGGGCTGTGCCAGATTGTCCCGCTGTCCCAGGTCGATGCGCTGATCACCGGACCCCGGCTCGAGGCGGAAGCGCAGGAAATCCTGCGCCAGTCCCTCGACACGCTGATCCTCGCCTGAGGCGGGGAGACGGGGACCCCCTTAGAACAAGGTAGCCTCGGCCTCGGGCAGGATCCCCTCATGGCGCAGCAGGAATTCCTTGGCGCCCAGCCCGCCGGCGTATCCGGTCAATGATCCGTCGGCGCCGATGACCCGGTGGCACGGAACCACGATCGAAATCGGGTTGCGCCCATTGGCGGTGCCCACGGCCCGGGTCAGTTTTTCATCGCCCAGCTCCAGGGCCAACTGGCCGTAGCTGCGCCAGGCGCCAAAGGGAATCCGGGCCAGCTGAGCCCACACCCGCTGCTGGAACTCGCTTCCCTGCGCATCCAGGGGCACGGCAAATGACGTCCTGGTCCCGGCAAAGTACTCGGCAAGCTCGACGGAACATTGGGCAATGAACGGGTCATCCGCCACCGCGGACAGGCGCGCGCCCAGCACCTCGGGGGCCAGCGGGTGGGCATGGTTTTCCATGTAGATCCCGGCGATCCCGCGCCCGGAGGCCACAAGCCGCAGCTCGCCAAGGGGGGAGTCCACCACGGCATGGCGCAGCAGGCGCCCGCTAGCCAAGGATCCGCCCCAGCGCTGCCTCGAAGTCCGGGAACTCGAACTCGAAGCCGGCCTCCGCCAGCACCGAGGAGGTCACATGCCGTCCGGTGGTGCCCAGCGCCGGGTCGGTGTGCAGCACCACTGCGCCCGCGGCCAACACCGGCCGCGGGGTGGGCAGCGAGAACCTGCGCAGGGGCCTGGGCGCCACCTTCGCACGCAGCGCCGCCATCATTTCGCGGTTGCGCACCGGGTGCGGGGCCGCCAGGTGGATGACACCACCGGGGAGGGTCAGGTCCCCCTCCAACCCGAGGGCGGCGCGAACGATGCGCAGCCAGTCGGCCAGATGGATCCAGCTGACCCATTGCTCCCCGCCGGCCACCGGGCCGCCAAGGCCGACGCCGGCCAGCAGCGACAGCCGGTCAACCAGGGGACTTTCCTGCTCGAAGACCAGGGAGGTGCGCAGGATGTTCAGTCGCCTGGTGTTGGCCCCGGAAGCCGCCGCTTCCCAGGGCTTGGCCACGCCCGTCATCTGGGGCAGGGCACGGGCGCCGGTGGGCAGCTCGGAGTCCTCGGAGAGTCGGTGTTCCCCCGCGTCTGCGAAGATCGCGGTGGTGCTCGATTGCAGGAATGCGGCCAGCGGGGCGGGCGCAGCACGGGAGGCATCCACCAGCGCACGGGTGGAATCGACGCGGGAGCTGCGCAGCAGGTCGATGTTGGCCTTGGTCGGCGGCAGGTCCACCAATTCCCCGGCCAGGTTCAGTACCGCGGTCTCGCGCCCGGCGCGGTACAGGACGGTGGACCAGGGGCCTTGGTTCTTCCCGTCCCACAGGACCTGGGTGAACGGGCTGTCGGCGCGAATGTTGCGGGTGAGGATGACGACCTCGTGCCCGCGGCACAATAGGTCCGCCGCGGCCCGCTTGCCCAGGAACCCGTGGCCCCCGGCAATCACGATGCGCAATTGCTGCGTAGTGGCCCCGCCGGCCAGGGCGTAGAGCCGGGCGCAGTTTTCGGCGAAGCTCGAGGCGATCGGCATGCCCCCGACGCGCGCGAAAACCGCGGACGCGGAACCTGCGACAGACACGCGCTGGGTGAGTTCGGTGCCGCCCGCCACCGCGCGCAGAGACCAGCTCACCATCAGGTGGCCGCCGGGCTGGGGCTGGCGCCAGGTGATCGAGGTGCCCTCCTCGACGCGGGTAAGCACGGCCGGAGGTGCGGTGGCCGAATGGATCTTGCCGATGAGGTTCCCGGCGGGGAGAAGGTCCAGCAGGGTCCCGGCGCTTGCGGGGACATCGTGTGGCCGCAAGCGCGCGATGGCCCCGTGCCACTCGGGAACCCGGGCCGGATCGCGCAACACCTCCCACAGGGTCGCGGGCGTAAGTGCGAGGAAATGGGTTTGCGTGCGCTGCCATGCCATGGTCCCAAGCATAGCCACCATTGCCGTGCGGCTAGGCCCGCGTGACGAATTCGGCCAGGGCCGCCAGTTGCGTGCTGCGGATGGCCGGATCCAGGTACATCATGTGCCCGGCCGCGTGGTGGTGGTGCGTGATCCGGGTCCGGGCCGCTGCCGGGACCTCCAGGTGCGCCCACACGTACTCGGCGGCGAAGTGCGGGGTGGCCCCGTCGTGATAGCCGTAGTCCACGTGCACGCGCAGCTCCGGGATGTCGATGAGCAGGCGCTCCAGGTCCCGGGTCACGTCGATCGGCTTGCCCTCGAAGCCGTCATAGCTCCAGGGGTGCACGCGGCCGGTGAGCACCTCGTAGGGCAGGTCGGATTCGTAGCCCAGTTCCGCGCGCACGTAGTGGTTGATGGCGGCGGCATAGGCAGGGGTGATGGCGCGCAGCGACGGGTCGTCCCAGGTGTGGGATTCCTGCAGGCGCGGGGGCACCCCGGTGAAGCGGCCGTCGATGCGGCCGACCATCAGCCCGTTTTCGCGCAGCAGCTCCGTGGCGAACTCCATGTATTCCCAGCGCAGGTTGGTGCGGCGGATGAAGGATTCGGACAGCGTGGTGAGTTCGGCGAGGTGCTTGACCACGCCGTCGTACTTGCGCTTGGAGAGCCGGTTGCCCAGGTGCAGCGCCACCACGTAGTCGCCGGAGGCGTAGTCCTCGGCGTCCCGCACTATCTCTTCCAGCGGCCGGTTGCCGTGGCGGCCGTGGTAGTGCGCGATCGCCGCGTAAGTGGGCAGGTGCAGGGCATAGGGGGTGTCGTTGCCCGGGGCAAAGTCCAGGGTGGAAAGGTTCAATACCGTGGAGATCAGACCCAGCCCGTTGACGGCCAGGCCGTGGGCATCCTGCAGGCGCCGGGCCACCGCCACTGCGCGCATCGTCCCGTAGGACTCGCCGATGAGGTACTTGGGGGAGAGCCAGCGCTGGTTGCGGGTGATCCACAGCCGGATGACCTCGGCCACCAGGTCGCGGTCTGACTCGAAGGAGTGGAACTCGTCGGTCGTGCCGCCGGCCACCACGCGGGAGAACCCGGTGTTCACCGGATCGATCATCACCACGTCGGCATGCTCAAGCAGCGATTCCGGGTTGTCGATGACGCCGTAGGGTGCCGGGACCATGTTTCCCACGTCCCCGGAATCGACGATGCGAGGGCCGAGCAGTCCCATGTGCAGCCACAGGCTGGCGGAACCGGGGCCGCCATTGAAGGCGAACACCACCGGGCGGCGGTTGGCCGAGGGCGGGCCGGCCGGTTTCTTGGCGCGGGGCTTGGCGCCCTGCCCGGCGGCGGGGGCTTCCTCGGTGTCAGCGGTGTAGGATACCAGGAAGATCTCGGCCTTGGCGTTGAACCCGTCGGCCTTTCCCTCGGCGTCCTCTTCCTTGCGCAGCACCATGCGGCCGGTGGTGCTGGTGTAGCGCAGCCCGGAGGCGGTGCGGTGGCTCCGGGTGACAAAGTCGTCCACGGCATCGGGCTTGGGCGTGGTTTGGGGCGCGGTCGGGGAGGTTGCGGAAGCATCAGGCATGCCAAGATCCTACCGCCGAGTTCCTACGTTTCGCAGTGAGTCCCGGGCAGCCGGCGCAGGGGGAACCTGGTAGGCAATTTGGGCAAAACAACGAGGGCGGTGGATCGACCGGCGCCTGCGCGCCCGCCGATCCACCGCCCCCATCGTGGCGTGGTTGCCAGCCTTAGGCCTGCGGGGCGTTCCCGTAAGGGTTTGCCGGGGGAGCGGTTGGACCGCCCGGGTAGGTGCCGCCGTCGTGTGGGGTGGCCCCCGGGGCGTTGCCGCCGGCAAGTCGCACCAGTTCACCGGTGTTCTGGGCGGTGCGGATCGTGGCGATCAGCGATTCCAGGCCCATGCGCGCCAGGGCCAGGTAGATCAGGACGACCAGCGGGCCGACGATGATCAGGGCGAAGAAGCCGAAGGCAACCTGTCGAGTGGCAAATGCGGAAATCACGATGCCCAGGTACAGGATGCCCAGCCCGATGGTGATCAGGATGTAGACGATCTTGACGAGCTTCGGGGTGACGAAGCTGTCGAAGTTGAAATCAAAAAGTGCCTTCACGGGTGAGGCTCCCTTTCTTTGTACAAGAGATTGATGATCTGTCGCTCCTAGTCAAACACAAGGAACCCCCTCACCGAAACCGGTGAAGGGGTTCATGTCGCAGCATGATGCGTTGGCTAGGAAACGACGTAGGGAGCGTTCTCCTCGATTTCATTTTCCATTGCGGTGAACTCTTCCTCGATGGTCGCGTTGTGCTTGTATGTGGCACGCGAGACCAGTACGGCAACGATGAGGTTCAGCACGAAGCCCGGAACAATTTCGTACATGTTAGAGGCGAGCGCGTCGATGTTGCCCCAGACGAACACGGTCACCGCACCGGTGAGCATGCCCGCAAGCGCGCCGGTGGAGGTGAGCTTGCGCCAGTAGAGGCTCAGCAGCACGATCGGGCCGAACGCGGCGCCGAAGCCTGCCCAGGCGAAGGAAACCAGGTCCAGGATGCTGGAGTCTCGGTTCAGTGCCAGTACCGCGGCGACAATTGCCACGACTAGCACGCCGGAGCGGCCGAGCATGATCTCGCGCTGGGGGCTCAGCTTCTTGCCGGCAATGTTGTACAGGTCCTCCACCAGGGCCGAGGAGCACACGATCAACTGCGAGGACATGGTGGACATGATGGCAGCCAGCACCGCGGCGAGCACCAGACCGGCCACGAAGGGGTGGAAGAAGATCTGGCTCAGCAGCAGGAAGACGGTCTCCGGGTCGGTGATTTCCTTCTCCGGACTGCCGGCGAAGTAGGCGATGCCGACCAGGGCGGTGACGATGGCGCCGATGGCGGTGAGGACCATCCAGCCGATGCCGATGCGGCGGGCGGTCTTGGCCTCGGACGGGGAGCGCAGGGCCATGAAGCGCACGATGATGTGCGGCTGGCCGAAGTAGCCCAGGCCCCAGGCTGCTGTGGAGAAGATGGCCACTGCCGCCAGGAACCCGTTCGTGGTGTTGAAGCTGGAGAACAGGTTCAGGGCCTCGGGGTTGACGTCCTTGATCCTGGTGACCAGATCTCCGGGGTTGCCCATCTGGAAGATGGCGACAATCGGAACGGCGATCAGAGCGGCGAACATCAGCAGGCCCTGGGCCACGTCGGTGAGGGTGGCGCCGAGGAATCCGCCGAATAGCGTGTAGAGCAGGGTGACGGCGGCGACCACAAACAGGCCGGTGAAGTAGTTCCAGCCGAAGGATGACTCGAAGAACTTGCCCGCGGCCACCATGCCCGAGGAAACGTAGAAGGTGAAGAACGCCAGGATGATCACCGAGGCGCCGATGCGCAGGAAATGGCTGTTGTCCTTCAGGCGCTTCTCAAAGAAGCTCGGGATGGTGATGGCGTTCTGCGCCACCGCGGTGTAAGAGCGCAGTCGCGGGGCCACGAACTTCCAGTTCAGCCAGGCGCCGATGGTCAGGCCGATGGCGATCCAGGCCTCGATGAGACCGTTGAGGTATATGGCGCCGGGCAGGCCCATCAGCAGCCAACCGGACATGTCCGAGGCGCCAGCAGACAGGGCTGCAACCCCCGGCTTCAGCCCGCGACCCGCGAGCATGTAATCGTCGATGTCGTTGGTGCGCTTGAAGGCAAAGTAGCCGATGCCGAGCATTGCTGCGAGATACACCGCTATCGCTATCAGCTGGAATGTTGAGTCGGACATGTTGTGGACCTCATGAAGGTTGGGCGAGCCGGGGAAGGGTGATCCTCGGCGTGTTTGCTGTCAGGGGCATGGTTGCACTGCCCCGTGGGACGTGCCGTTCGTTCGCAACCGACCTCGAGTATGACAGGAAAATTCGGTGTCGCGTGGCCGCTCTCACCCCGGCGTTACCTGTTTGTGACCTAAGTTACAACCTCCGGGTCGGTGTCCTGCGGTCCCGGAAGTGCGGCCGCCTGGGCGTGCAGGGCGCTGCGGACCGCGACCAGCCCCGGGTGCTGGGTGGAGGAGTGGCGCACGGAGGTGAAGATGGTGCGTTGTGGCGCCCCGGGCAGATCGACGATGCGCAGCTCGCGCTTGCGCGCGGTCCAGACCAGGTCCGGCAGCAGCGCCACGGCATTGCCGGATTCGACCAACCTGACGTGGGCCTGCAGGTCGGCTGTTTCGTAGCGCACGTCGGGTTCGAAACCGGCCATGCGGCAGGCCTGCTCGGCCCAGTGGCGCGATGCGGCACCGCGCGGTTCCATGACCCAGGGCAGGCCGGCGGCGGCCTCGATTGAAGTGACGTGGTGGAACTCGGCAGGCATCGCTTCGTCCCGGGCCGGCAGGGCCAGACGGATGGCGTCGTGGGCCAGGATCTTGCGGTCCAGGGTGGCATAGTGCGGGGCCGCGTGCCCGGGGTATTGCTCCGCGACGACCAGGTCGAAATCCCTCGCCCACGTCTCACGAAGCGCAGTTTCCGGTTCGTGCTGCACCATCTCCACCCGCAGGTGGGGGAAGTCCTGGCGCAACTCGCGCAGCACCGAGGGGATCAGTGAAAGGACTGCGGTCTGGAACACCGCCAGGCGCACCGTGCCGGCAACTGCCTGCTGGGTGGAGGCCAGGTCGGCCTCGGCCCGTTCCATGGAATCGAGCAGCTCGTCGGTGTGGGCCACCAGGACCTCGGCCTGCGGCGTGAGCTGCAGGCGCCGCCCGACCTTGCGCAGCAGCTTCACGCCTGTCTCCTTTTCCAGCAGGGAAAGCTGCTGGGAGATCGAGGAGGGGCTGTAACTGAGCGCGTCCGAGACCTCGGCAATGGTGCCGCGGATGCTCAGCTCTCGCAGCAACCGCAGGCGGCGGATTTCCAGCATGGTCGACTCCTTGTGGTGCCGGGTGATCGTGGTGGATCACGGTGGTTGGTGACACCCCAGAATACATTGGCAAACCCGAAGTAAAACCTTCGGTTTTGTTCACTTTTGCTGAATGGATGATTCGGGTCATACTGTCTGGTGAACCCCGCCTATCAATGCGACACCATACGTGTGCAAGATGGGTAGTGGTAGCTCCCCAGCCACCCTTTCTTCCTAGGAGAAGCAGCCGTGTCCCAATCGACTTCGCACGTGCGAGTAATCCCACCGGCCCAAGACGCCGATGGCACCCCCCTGGTCCGCCCGCAGGACCTGGCCGACGAAACCATCAAGTTGGTGCGCCATTGGCTCACCGAGGGCTCGAAGGTCCCGGTGGATGCCTCCGCCGCACAGTTGGCCGGCGTGTTGAAGGACCCCAACGGCCTGGACTTCACGGTCGGCTTCGTCGACGGCGTGATCCGCCCCGAGGACCTGAAGGTCGCCGCCCGCAACCTCAAGTCCCTGGCGCCGAAGGTCCCCTCCTTCCTGCCTTGGTACATGAAGTCCGCGGTAGCACTCGGCGGCACCATGGCCCCGATCCTCCCCGGCATCGTCGTCCCCATCGCCCGCAAGGTGCTGCGCGAGATGGTCGGCCACCTGATCATCGACGCCACCGACGCGAAGCTCGGCGCCTCGATCTCCAAGATCAGGAAGGAAGGCATCGACCTCAACGTCAACCTCCTGGGCGAGGCCATCCTCGGCGAGGGCGAAGCCGCCCGCCGCCTCGAGGGCACCCACAAGCTGCTGGCACGCGACGATGTCGACTACGTGTCCATCAAGGTTTCCTCCACCGTGGCCCCGCACAACCACTGGGCCTTCGACGAGGCCGTCGAGCACATCATCGAGAAGCTCGTCCCGCTCTACCGCCTGGCCGCCACCTCCGCGCCCAAGAAGAAGTTCATCAACCTGGACATGGAGGAGTACAAGGACCTGGACCTGACCATTGCGGTCTTCACCAAGATCCTTGACCGCGCAGAATTCCGCGACCTCGAGGCCGGCATCGTGTTGCAGGCCTACCTGCCGGACGCCCTCTCCGCCATGATCCACCTGCAGGAATGGTCCGCCCAGCGCACCGCCATCGGGGGAGCCCCGATCAAGGTGCGCGTCGTGAAGGGTGCAAACCTTCCGATGGAGCAGGTCGAAGCGAACCTCCACGGCTGGCCGGTTGCCACCTGGAACACCAAGCAGGACTCGGACACCTCCTACAAGTCGGTGCTGGATTACGCGCTGCGCCCGGGACACGTGGAGAACGTGCGCATCGGCATCGCCGGGCACAACCTCTTCGACGTTGCCCTGGCCTGGCTGCTGGCCCAGGGTCGCGGCGTCACCGAAGGCATTGAGTTCGAGATGCTGCTGGGCATGGCCACCGGCCAGGCCGAGGCCGTGCGCAAGGACGTCGGACGCCTGCTGCTCTACACGCCGGTCGTTCACCCGGGCGAGTTCGATGTGGCCATCGCCTACCTGATCCGCCGCCTCGAAGAGGGCGCCAGCCAGGAAAACTTCATGTCCGCCGTCTTCGAGCTGGACAAGAACGAGGCCCTGTTCGAACGCGAAAAGAACCGCTTCCTGGCATCCCTGGCGGACCTGGATGACAGCATCCCGGCCCCGCACCGCATCCAGGACCGCAACGTGGTCGACACCGAGGCCATCGAGGCCAAGCTGGCCGGCCTGGCCGATGGCACGCTCGACTTCGAGAACACCCCGGACACCGACCCTGACCTTCCGGGCAACCGCGCCTGGGGCCGCGAAATCGTCAACAAGATGGTCGACTCCACGCTCGGTACCGAATCGGTGGCAAAGTCCCTGATCCACACCGAGGACGAGCTGAACAAGGTCGTTGAGACCGCAGTTGCAGCATCGGAATCCTGGGTTGCCATGGGTGCCGCGGCCCGCGCCGCCATCCTGCACCGGGCCGGTGCCGCACTCGAGGCGCGCCGCGCCGAACTGCTTGAGGTCATGGGCTCCGAATGCGGCAAGACCCTGGACCAGGGAGACCCCGAGGTCTCCGAGGCCATCGACTTCGCCCACTACTACGCACAGCGTGGATTGGAACTGGAGAACGTCGACGGTGCCACCTTCGTGCCCTCGAAGCTGACAGTCGTCACCCCGCCGTGGAACTTCCCTGTCGCCATCCCTGCCGGATCCACCCTGTCGGCGCTTGCTGCAGGTTCCTCCGTGATCATCAAGCCTGCGGGCCAGGCAGCGCGTTCCGGCGCCGTCATGGTTGAGGCCCTGTGGGAAGCCGGCGTGCCGCGCGATGTCCTGCAGCTGGTTCAGCTTTCCGAGCGCGACCTGGGCACCGAGCTCATTTCGCACCCGAGCGTTGACCGCCTGATCCTCACCGGCGGCTACGAGACCGCCCAGCTCTTCCGTTCCTTCCGCAAGGACCTGCCGTTGTTGGCAGAGACCAGTGGCAAGAACGCAGTCATCGTCACCCCGAACGCCGACCTGGACCTGGCGGCGAAGGACGTCGCGGCTTCCGCCTTCGGCCACGCCGGCCAGAAGTGCTCGGCCGCCTCGCTGGTGATCCTGGTGGGCTCGGCAGCGGAATCGAAGCGCTTCCACAACCAGCTGATCGACGACATCCGTTCGCTGAAGGTCGGATACCCGCAGGACCCGCAGACCCAGATGGGCCCGGTCATCGAACCCGCACAGGGCAAGCTGCTGCGCGGACTGACCATCCTGGGCGAAGACGAAAAGTGGGTCCTCGAGCCCAAGCAGCTCGACGACTCGGGCAAGCTGTGGAGCCCAGGCGTACGCTCCGGCGTCAAGCGCGGTTCCGAGTTCCACCTGACCGAGTACTTCGGCCCGATCCTTGGCGTCATGACCGCCGAGACCCTCGAAGAGGCAGTCTCCATCGTCAACGACATCGACTACGGTCTGACCTCCGGCCTGCACTCGCTGGATTCCGATGAGATGGGCTACTGGTTGGAGAACATCCAGGCCGGCAACCTCTACGTCAACCGCGGCATCACCGGTGCCATCGTGCAGCGCCAGCCGTTCGGCGGCTGGAAGAAGTCGGCCATCGGCGCAGGCACCAAGGCCGGCGGGCCGAACTACCTGGTGGGCATGGGCTCCTGGGAGGACGCCCCGGTGGCACAGGCCGGCCAGCTTTCGGCAGCGTCCACCGCACTGCTGAATGCTGCACGCGGAACCGACATCGCCGAGGGTGATCTGGCTTGGCTTCAGGGCGCACTTGCGTCCGATGCGACCGCATGGACCACTGAGTTCAACACCGCCAAGGACGTCTCCGGCCTTCACGCGGAGCGCAACGTGTTCCGCTACCGCGCCCTGCCGGTGACGGTTCGCTTCGAGAACGAGACCTCGGGCCACGGCATCGCCGAGCTTGTTCGCGTCGTTGCCGCAGGCATCGCCGCCGGTTCCCGCGTCACCGTTTCCTCCGCAGTCGAGGTCCCTGCCGCGATCCGCACGGTGCTCGCAGAATCCTCCGCCACCGTCGTGGTTGAGGACGGCCAGGCCTTCGGCGCCCGCGCCGCACGCCTTGCAGCCAAGACCGGCCCGGATTCCGCAGCCCGCATCCGCCTGATCGGCGGCTCGGTCATGGACGTTGCCGAGGCCACGAACGGCAAGCCGGATGTTGCCATCTACGGCAACAACGTGGTCTCCGCAGGTCGCGTGGAGATGCTGACCTTCCTGCACGAGCAGGCAGTCGCCATCACCGCGCACCGCTTCGGCACCCCGAACCACCTGAGCGACTCGGTCATCTAGGTAACCGACTCCTCACGACGGAGGCCCGTGGTGTTCCCTTGCGGGGAGCGCTACGGGCCTCCGCTGGTTTGGTTCCATGCTCGGCGGGCGGGTGCAGCTGACCTTAAGCCGCCGTGGTTGCCACATCTGGTTTTCATGGCCAGGGCACCCCTTTCCCAAACGACCGCGGCTCTATATAATTGCCTATATAAGCGAACCGTAGGGAGTGTGGTTTCAATGGCAATCACTTCAGTCGATGTCGATAAGGCCAAGATCGAGGAAGCGAAGGCAATCTTGTCGGCTGGCTCCGCTCGGGAGACGATCGATAAAGCACTCGATGTCGTTTTGGCGTTGCATCACCAGCGGCTTGTGCTGGACGAAATGAAGGCAAATCCTCTCACCTCTGAGCACTGGCGGGCAACCATTATCGACTACTCCGATACCGCTGTCGCATAGGTGCGGGCTCCTGCGCTGTCGCTCCCTCTATACATAGTTGATGCGAGTGCTTGGTCGCGCTACGGAACAAGAATCGCGGTCACTGAGTACATCGATGAGGTTGTGAGTCGCGGCTTGATCATGACTTGTCCGCCAGCCTCGCTGGAATACTGCTTTATGGCGAGAAACAAGGCGGAACACGATGTCTTTCGGTCACGCATGGCCAACTTTAAGCAGCCCGATCGGCATCCAGCGGTATCAGACGTACTTGCGATCCAGTCTGCACTTTGGGGCAGCGGGCTCGTCCGTGCTGCAGGGTCCTTGGATACATTGATCGCTTCCTATGCTTTGCTGCACAACGCGACCATCATCTCCTGCGATCGGGATTATGCGCATATCTCAACAGCTCTTGATGGTGCGCTGAACTACGTTCACCTCCATCCGTAGCTCCTGCCAGGTGCAGACCTTTGGAATGTGATATCGGCGAGCTGCCGGTCAGGTCAGTGTCCATACACGGCGGTGCCACAAACAGCAGTGGCGCGCGACTCCCATTGTGGGATCGCACGCCACCGCCGCTTGTCTATTCAGGTCTCGGGTTAGTCCTCGAGCTTCAGCGCCTTGCGCCAGGACAGTGCCGAACCTGTCTGCATGATGGCCCTGCGGTAGATGCGCTCACCGAGCAGAACCATGGCCCAGGCCGCCGCGAGGGCGACCGCCAGCGAAGCTATCGGCTCCCACAGCGGAACCTCGCTGCTGAGCAAGCGGATGGGCATGGCCACCGACGAAACAACCGGAATGTACGAGGCGATGACCAGCAGGGATCCCTTGGCGTACATGCCTGTGAACAGCACTGCAACCAGAACCATGATGACCGGGCCGGTGGACTGCTGCAGGTCCTCGGTGCGTGAGGCCATCGCTCCCAACGCCGCCCACACCGCGGCCAGGATCAGGAAGACGGCCAGGAAGAAGGCCAGGAACCAGCCGGAGGTGGCAATGACGACCGAGATGAAAGGGATCTCCGTTGGCATCATGGTCAACGCCAGCAAACCAATGCCGACGAATAGGCACAGCTGGCCCATGGCCAGGATCAGGTTGCCGAGGATCTTGCCTGCCAGCAGCTGGCGGATCGGGATTGCCGTGGCCAGGATTTCGATCACGCGGTTCTGCTTTTCCTCGACCACCGAGTTGGCGATCGGCATGCCGAAGATCATTGCAGACATGTAGAAGAGGAACGAGAAGATGAAGCCCATGACCATGGCCATCGAGTTGCGTTCCTGGTTCCCCTCGAGCAGGACCTGGGTGACGGCGGAACCGGCGGTCAACTCATCGAGGGTGACGCCAAGCTTGCCCGCGTTGAAGTCCAACGCTTGGGCCTCGACCGCATCGGCGAGCAGGGACTGGATGTCGCCCGGCACGTCGTTGAGCCCGGTGAGGCTGTAGCCGTCCGGGGTGGGTGCGAGCACCAGATCAGCATCCTTGGCGTGCAGCGTCCCGAGTGCTGCATCCTCGGAAGCCACCGGCTGGGCGGTCAACTTGATCTTCTGGTCGTTGGTGGCGGCCAGCTCGTTGGCCGAAGCCAGAAGAGCTGCGGTCCTGCCGTTTTCGGCAAAAGCGATCGTCGAAGTGGTGGTCTTGTCTCCCATGATGCCGGCGAACACCACCGAGCCCACGATGAGCGCGACGGTGATCAGCGTGGTGATGATGAACGACTTGTCGCGGACCTTCACCGTCACCTCGCGCAGGGTCACGATCAACCACGGCGCGCCCTGCTTTTCGGCCGCAGGGGCTTGGAGAGGTGCGGCAGCTGGCTTGTTGCGTACATCGGTGCTCATCGGATGACCTCCCGGTAGATTTCTGCCAACGAGGGACGTTGCGGGGCGAATTCGGTGACTGCCCCGCGGTCGACCGCGGTGCGCAGGACACGCTGGGCCGTGGCGTCATCGGCGAACTCGACCAGGGCCCGCGGGCCGGCGACATCCACGACGCTCACGCCGGGCTGTTCGCGCAGCCACCCGGCATCCGGCGGGGTTACCACCACGTGCTTGGCGCTGGCGCGTGCCCGCAGGTCCGCAGCCGTTCCGGAGGCCACGATCTTGCCCCCTGCAAGCACCACCAGGTTGTCGCAAAGCTGGTCGATCAGATCCAGCTGGTGGCTGGAGAACAGGATGGGCACCCCGGTGGCCGCGCGCTCGGCCAGCAGCGAGGTCATTGAATCCACCGCCAGCGGGTCCAACCCGGAAAACGGTTCGTCCAGCACCAGCGCCGTGGGGTGGTGCATCAGTGATGCGGCGACCTGGACGCGTTGCTGGTTGCCCAGCGAGAGGGATTCGAGCTTGTCCTTGGTCCGGTCGGCGATGCCGAAGCGGTCCAGCAGGTCAAGGGCCTCGGTGCGGGCGTCCCCGCGGCTCATGCCGTGCAGCTGCCCCAGGTATTGGAGCTGGTCCAGGACCTGCTGCTTGGGGTAGAGCCCGCGTTCCTCGGGCATGTAGCCGAAGCGTGCCCGGTCGGCATCGGCGATCTGCGTGCCGTTGAAGTACACCGACCCGGAGTGGGACTTCAGCACACCCATGATGATGCGCATGGTGGTGGTCTTGCCGGCGCCGTTGGCTCCGACGAACCCGGTCATGCCGTCGGCGGGGACGGAAAACGACACATCGTCTAGCACCGTCCGATCCCCGAAGCGCCGGGTGAGACTCTTGACTTCCAACATGGTAATTCGATCCTCCGGTTTGCGCGGCGCCAGCCTGGGGGCGGGCCTGATCCCGTCTTCCAATCTATGCCGCGGCATGGGTTTCAAGGATCGTTCAAAGGAATGAAGTTCGGCCTCGACGTGGGATCGCGTCGGGCTCAGGCCTCCATCGAAGGGATGAGCCCGGCACGGTAGGCGAAGACCACGGCCTGGACCCGGTCCCGCAGTCCCGCCTTGGCCAGGATGTTGGACAGGTGCGTCTTGACCGTGGCTTCCGAGACGTAGAGCGTGGTCGCGATTTCCGCATTGGACAGTCCGCCGGCCAACTTGACGAGCACCTCGCGTTCCCGCGCGGTCAGCCCATCGAGGATCCGCTGGTCTTGTGGATCCGGAACGCCCGCCGGGGACTGGACCTGCGTCGGTTCCGGTCGCGCGGCCGCAGTGCCTCGCTGGATGATGCGCAGCGTGACCTCGGGGGCGAGCAACGCCTGTCCGCCGGCGGCGGCATGGACGGCCTGGATGATCACCTCGGGTTCGGTGTTTTTCAGCAGGAACCCGCTGGCCCCGGCATCGATGGCGGCGAAGAGGTAGTCGTCGCGGTCGAAGGTGGTCAGCACCACGACCTTGGCGCGGGTTGCGGCCGTGATCTGCGCGGTGGCGCCGACCCCGTCGAGCACGGGCATCTGGATGTCCATGAGCACCACGTCGGGTTGCAAGTCCAGGGCCGCTGCGACGGCGGACTGTCCGTCGGCGGCCGTGCCGACCACCTCAAGCGCCTCGTCGGTGCCCAGGATTAATTCCAGGGAGGAGCGGATCAGTGGCTGGTCGTCGCACACCAGGATGCGGATCTTGTTCATCGGTCTCTTCCGTTGTCCATAGTTGAAAGTGATGATGTGTTCAGGGCGCGCAACCGGGCGCGGGTGCGCCAGCCGCTGGGGGAGCGCGGTCCGATGTCCACCAGCCCGTGATGCAGCTCGGCGCGTTCGCGGATGCCGCGCAGGCCAAATCCGCCGCCTGCCGTTCCGGGCCGCGGGCTGCCGTCGTCGGTGACCTCGACCTCAACCCATTCCCCGGTGTCGTCGCGACCGCTGCGCAGGGACAGGACCGCGGTGCGGGCCGTGGAGTGCTCGCGCACGTTGGCCAGGGACTCGGCGGCGATCCGGTAGAGCGCCAGGCCCAGCCCGGCACCGACCTCGTCCAGGAATCCCACGCGGTGCTCGACCACGATCAATTCAACCCGCACCCCGGCGCGACCCGACTGCTCCACCAGCGCGGGAACCTCGGCCAGGGTGGGTTCCGGGGAACGTTGGGTTCCCGCCTCGCCCGATTCCTCGGCGTCCACTGCCTCGTGCCGCAGCACGCGCAGCAGCGACCGGGTTTCGCCCACCGCTTGGCGAGCGGAGTCCTCGATGCCTCGCATCAATTGCGCCGCCCGCTCCGGATCCCGGGGTTGGACCATGCGTGCGGCGGCTGCCTGCACCCCGACCGCCGAGATGTGGTGGGCGACCACGTCGTGCAGTTCGCGGGCAATGCGCAGGCGTTCGTCGATCACCGCGCGGCGGGCCAGCTCGAGGGCTTGCTCCGTTAGCTTCTCGGCCTGGTCCACCACCACTCCGTGCTGCCAGGCACCGCGCCACGACATCATTCCCAGGTAGATGGCCCCGCCGAAGTAGAAGAGGTTCACCAGGAAGTTGTAGCCGGCATAGGCGATCACCGGGTCGATGAAGCCCGAGGTCTCGATGGCCATCGGCAGGTCCAGCTCCGTGCCGAACACCAGTTTGGCGTTGGTGATTCCCACAACCAGCCACAGGAACATGGCCAGGATGACACCGGTCAGTGCGAAGCGCAGGGCGCGCCTGTCCCGCGCCCAGGTGACTGCCGAATAGAGCCCGACGAAGTAGGTGATCTGCGGCGCCAACTGCATCATGACCGCCGGCATCCAGATCCCGAATCCCATGAACATCGCCGAAAGAACCAGCATCGAGCCGATCGGGAAGCGACGGCGAACCGCCAATGGGGCCGTCAGCGCGCACATGGCCAGATAGCTTGGCAGCCTGTCCGGAGCATTCTCGGCGGGGGCAAAGCTGAGCACCATTTCCATGCCGATCAGCGCGGCGGCCATGACCAGCAGCGTCACCCAGACATCGCGCCGCAGCAGCCCACGCGTCGGCTGTGGGCGCTCCCATTCCTCGGGCGGAAACTCGCCGGGCAGGAAGTGTTGGCGCAGGGCCAGGAATTTCATGGTTCGTCCTCGGGGCACATAGCCGGTCATCATCCCACCATTGAACCTATCGCATGGCCAGCATCCCTCAAGCCCTTGTTGCCGCGCGGGAGCCAAAATACCTTGTCTGGAAGCGGCAAATGCGATTGGGTGGGGCCATGGGCACTTTGATCGAAGACTATGCGCTGCTCTCAGACCAGCGCACTGCGGCATTGGTCTCCCTCCGCGGCTCGGTGGACTGGCTGTGTTTTCCCCGTTTCGACTCGGGGTCTGTCTTCGCCGCCTTGCTGGGCACCAGGGAAAACGGCCGCTGGTTGCTGGCACCGCTTGAAGGTGAAGTGATCAGCCGCAACTACCTGGATTCCTCCTTTGTCCTGCGCACGCTGTGGGGCAGCGATACCGGGCAGGTCCTGGTCACGGACTTCATGCCCATGGGCAATGGCGGATCCAGCATCATGCGCCGGGTGGAGGGACTCTCGGGGTCCATGAAGTTTGAGCACGAACTGGTCATCAGGTACGACTACGGCCAGGTGCTGCCGTGGGTGCGGCGCAACTTCGACCCGGTGCAGGGCACCGAGTCGCTGGTTGCAGTCGCCGGCCCGCATGCGGCGGTGCTCCACGCCACCCGGCTTCCCAAGGCCAAGCACCATACCCACCGCGACGAATTCGAGGTGCGGGCCGGGGAAGTCTATGACTTCGAGTTCGCCTGCTACCTGGGCCATGCGGGGATTCCCGCGGCGAACGACCTGGGCCTGGCCATGACACAGACAGCCCGCCACTGGCGTGAATGGGCGGCCAAGATCCCGCCGCACGGTGACCACGAAGCGCTGGTGCGCCGCTCGCTGCTGGTGCTCAAGGCGCTGACGCACCGTGAGACCGGCGGCATCGCCGCCGCCCCGACGACCTCGCTGCCCGAGTTCTTCGGCGGCGAGCGGAACTGGGACTACCGCTTCTGCTGGTTGCGCGATGCCGCACTGACCCTGCAGGTGATGATGACCCACGGCTACGAGCAGGAGGCCCTGCAATGGCGCGACTGGCTGTTGCGGGCCATTGCCGGCGACCACCACACGGTGCAGGTGATGTACGGGGTCGCCGGCGAGCGCGAGCTGCCCGAACGCATCCTGCAGCACCTGCCCGGCTACGGCGGGGCCAAGCCGGTACGCATCGGGAATGCGGCAGTGCGCCAATACCAGGGGGACGTGGTCGGGGAGGTCATGGTGGCACTGGATGAGTTGCGCACCATGGGTGGGCACGAGGACCACTTCTCCTGGCCGCTGCAAAAGGCGATGATCGCGGACGTGATCGCCAACCTCGAGCGCAGGGACCACGGCGTGTGGGAAATGCGCGGGGACCCCGAGTACTTCACGCATTCGCGGGTCATGATGTGGGCGGCCCTGGAGGCAGGGGTGCGGGCCGTGAGGCACCACGGCCAATCCGGCGATGTGAACAGGTGGGAGGCCGCACGCGATGCGCTGCGCGCCGAGATCCTGGAGAAGGGATACAACGCGGAACTGAACTCGTTCACGCAGACCTACGACAACACCGAGGTCGACGCCTCGTTGCTGGTACTTGCCCAGGTCGGGTTCGTCGACTACGGGGACCCCCGCATGCTGGGCACCGTGGCGCGGCTGGAAAGCGAGCTGTTGGGCCAACACGGCTTCGTCCGGCGCTACCGGACCGAGGCCGGGACCGACGGGTTGCCGCCGGGGGAGTACACGTTCGTGGTCTGCACCTGCTGGCTCATCGAACAGTATGCGCATTCCGGGCGCATCGACGATGCCCGGCGGCTTCTTGCGAAGCTCGCCGGGATCGTCAACGACGTCGGGCTGGTGGCCGAGGAATTCGACCCGGTCTCCGGTCACATGGCCGGGAACTTCCCCCAGGCACTCTCGCACCTGGGGCTCATTCGTGCGGCCGATGCCATCGAGGAGGCGGCGGGGACACGTCCGGCCAGGCCGCGCCGCGGCCCGAAGTAGGGCGCTGTGGGTTTCCGCCGTTAGCGCTGGGGCAGGGGCAGCGGCTCGGCCAACGGCTGGCCCTTCGGATCCATGTCGATCCCGTAGTCCTTGGCGAAGAGGGTGCGGGTGCCGGAGTACACGCCCTCGTGCTTTTCGTCGAGTTCAAAGACACGCGCGCCGCGCAGGCTGTGCTCCTGCGCACCGCCCATGCCATAGGTGCCGAACCCGGTGCCGGGGCCGTAGCCCAGCTCGATGCCGTAGTAGTCGCCCATGAAGGTGTTGATGTGGTCGTGACCGCAGTACGCGCCGCGCACATCGCCGCGTTCCTGCATGGCGGCGAACAGACCCGAGTTGAATGCGCCGACGTAGACGTCCTCGTTCTTCACGCCCACGATTCCGTGCTTCGTCACGGCCTTGGCGTGGTCAGCGTCGTTGGAGGTGAACTGGGAACCGAACCACATGTGGTGGTGTTCCCACAGCGGGATGTGGAAGAACATCAACGACGGGATCTTGCCGTGCCGCACCTCGGTGGCGCGGGAGGTCTCACGGTACCAATCGATCTGTTCAGGGCGGATCCAGTCGTAGGACATCAAGCCCTCGAAGTCCTGCCCGGCGATCTTGTCGGGGGCGTAGCGGCCCGAGTCCAGCAGCCAAACGCCGAAGACCGGCTTGCTGCTGCGCGACGAGGCGATGAGCAGCTGGGAATTCGAGGAGCCAAAGGTCTCGTCGTCCTTGGTGTTGACGTTGTAGTCGTAGCCGTGCACGAACTCGAGGATCTTCGCCTCGGTCATCTTCGTGCCGTTCGACAGGGAATCCTCGTCGTGGTTGCCGAAGGTCAGGGCCCACGGGATCTTTCGGGATTCCATGGGCTGGACGACGTTGTTGATGGCCTGCTTGACCTCCGTCGCGGAGATGGGGGAGCCGTTGATGACGTCTCCGTTGATCAGGACGAAGCCCGGCTTCTCGGAGTCCAGCACGGCGTCCATGAGCTCGAGGGTGCGTCGGTCGGTCCGCGGCCCGTCCTGGGTGTCGTTGAACTGGACTACCTTGAACTTGCCGTCCTGGCCAAACTTCAGTTTTGCGCTCGCCGGCGACCCCTGCTTCTTGGGAGTGACGGCTGCGGCCGGACGGGCCCCGGCGGCCAGGATGCCGGTGAATGCGGCGGCCGTGCCACCGAGCAGAATGCCACGGCGGGGGACGGAAGAAGGGGTTGTCATGGTGCGCCTTTCAAACGGGTTTCGACCAGAGGGGATTATCGAACGCGATGGCTCGAGGTCGTGAACTAGACCTTAGGGAGGATTGGTGTCCGAAAGGTTAAGCCTTGGTGGCCCCCGAGTGCCGGAGGGCCAAGGAGTGAGCGCGGATGCGCCTAGTCACCCGACAGGCATCGAGGTTTTTGAAGGGTTCTCCCCTTGAAACCGCGCTTTCGCAGCATGCAAGAATTCTTGGTGTGCACAGATGAGCAGAGACTGAGGGAGGCCAAGGCCACACACGTTGTCGCCACAACATGGCGATTGGAGGTCCTGCCCCGAGCCTTCGGTGGTGACGATCTTGCGTGCAGCAAGAGCCCTTCCGTATCGGGCGCACACTCACCTTTTTCCATTGCCTGGCACGTGGGCCAGGCGTTGCCTTAGTCCTTCTGATTCACCGAATCGAGAAGTTGGAAAACACCATGAGCATTTCCTTCAACCACACCATCATTGCCGCCAAGGACCGCGAGGCTTCGGCACAGTTCTTCATCGATCTCACTGAGGCCCACCGGATCGTCAGATGGAGTCCCTTCACCAACATCCAGCTGGACGACGGGGCCATGCTGCAGTTCGCCGAACCGCCCATCGACTTCCCGCCGCAGCACTACGCATTCCTGGTCGACGACGCGCACTTCGACCGCACCTACGCGCGGATCCGGGAACGCGGCATCGAGCATTGGGCCGACCCGCAACGAACCCGCCCGGGCCAGACGAACACCGAACACGGCGGCCGAGGCGTCTACCTTCTGGACCCGGCGGGCCACTACATAGAGTTCATCACCCGCCCCTACCTGTAGCGACGGGCTGCCAGGGCCGGTGGCAGAAGCCGCTGCAGCTCCTGGAGGGGCGGGAAACCGGGCGGCGCCTGCGGCTTGCCGGCACCCGTGTGCCCGGCAATCCGACGCAGGTCAGGCGTCCGTCGGTTGTGGTGCCGCTTCACGATCGAGGGGATGCTCGATCTCGTCCCGGTACATTCGTCCGGCGAACCAAGCCACAACACCGATCACCGGCGAAGCCACGCCCGCCACCACGAAGATCGTCCACAAGGGAATGACCTCGGCAAGCGGCCCGGCCAGGGCCATGGACACCGGCATGAGCGCCAGCGAGACGAAGAAATCCAGCGAGGAAATCCTGCCCAGCATGTGGTGCGGCACCCGGCGCTGCAGCAGCGTGCCCCAGATGACCTGTCCGAGTCCGCCGGTGATGCCCGGGATGACCATGATGATTGCCAGCGCAAGCGGCGTGCTGGTGAGCCCGATCAAGGCCATCGGCAGCGTGCCGAAACCCCAGAACATGATCATGAAGGTGAGGTAGCGCCTCGGCAGCGGGAAGGAAGAGGTCACCATCGAGCCGATGGCGCTGCCGATGCCGTAGGCGGCGAGCATGAACCCGAAGGTCTTGGCGTCCCCGCCCAGCTGTTCCTCCACGACGAACGGCAGTAGCACCTCGATGGGGCCAATGAAGCTGAGCACCGAGACGACGGCGAAAAGCAGGGTCCAGAGCAGCCACGGGGTGCCCACGGTGTACCCGACGGCCTCGCGCAGGTCGGCCAGGACGCTCGGGCGCTTCTGGTTGGGTTCCAGGTGCGCGTCGTAGGCCTTGTGGTGCCCCAGCATGTTCAGGACCACGAACGCGACAAGGTGGCAGGCGGCGATCCCGAGAACCGCCATTGACGGATTGAACGAGGCGACCAGCACGCCGGCAATCGCGGGGCCGGCGGCCTGTTGCAGCACCGGGCGGAACATGCCCTCCATGCCGTTGGCGGCCAGCAGGTCCTCGGCCGGCAGGATGCGGGGCAGCAGCGCGGAATAAGCGGGGAAGAAGAACGCGGCGCCCGCACCCTGGATGAAACCGGCCACGGCCAGGTGCCAAAGCTCCATGGCGCCGGTCAGCGCCAGGATCGCCACGGTGGTCATCACGGCCAGCGAGACGGCCTCGACAGCGATGATGATCTTCCGGCAACTGACCCGGTCGGCGGTGATGCCGCCAACGAGCACGAAGCCAAGCAACCCCAGCGATGTTGCGGTGGCCACCACCGAAAGCTGGGCGGGGCCGCCGCCCAGGTGCTTGACCTGGTAGACCATGGCCACCGCCCACATGCCATGGGCAAACACACTGATGGCCATCGCGATCAGGAGGATACGGTAGTCGCGGTGGGCGAAGGGTCGTAGCGCGCGCGGGGCCATGGGTGGGTCCTGGAGGTGGGTGCGGAGGGTGGAAACACGGTGGTGTCCGTGATCAATCTTGAGGTAACCCATTGATGAATGTCAATCACTGCCTGCTGTGAGCTGGGTGACAGTAAAGTTACCCATGAGTAGGATGGGTTTCATGCATGCACTCCTTCGTCTCCTGATTCTGCTGTCCACGGCCCGCAAGCGCCCCAAGCTCTCCATGTTCGAGACCTCCTCGGTGCCGATGCGCGCCCTGCTCACCGACATCGACATGGCCGGGCACATCAACAACGGGATGTACTTTTCCCTCTTCGACCTGGGCCGCTTCGACCTCATGGTGCGTGCGGGGGTGTGGGACGAGATGAAGAAAAACAAGTGGACGCCGGTGGTCCAGTCCGAGACCATCACCTTCCGCAAGTCCGTGGTGTTCAACCAGAAATTCACGCAGGAAACCAGGATCCTGGGCATGGACGAAAAATCCATCTACTTCGAGCAGCGGATGGTCGTCGACGGCGAAATCTATGTGCAGGCCACCATCGCCACGCGTCTGCTGTCCAAGGAGGGCCCGGTGGCCAACGAAAAGATCCTTGCCACGATGGGGCTCGGCCCTCCGGAGGACCTGGTTCTTCCCGAGTGGGTGGCGCGCTGGCGCGCGGACACGGCATTGCCGGGCGCGCGCAGGCCTGCCCCGCACCTTTGGGTCTAGGGCGGATCCCGGAGGGCCCCAAGCCCCTGGGCCTCAGCGTTTCGGGATGTGGGTCACCAGCGACTCGGCCGCGTTCACGACCTGCTGTGCGTGCATCTTCGCGATGAAGTCCAGTGGACGGTCCTCGTCAAGCAGCGGGTTGGCGGTCTGCAGCCATGCTGCCGCCGCCCCCGGATCCTCCAGGCTTTGCAGGGTCAGCCACACCCGGTAGCCAAGGCGCAGGCGTTGTTCCGTCACGGCATCCAGCTCGGTGCCCTCCGGATGGGCCCAGCGGTGCGGGGCAGTGCGGTCCGTGGTCCCGGACAGCACCTGGACCTGGGGTGCGCCGATGGCGTCAATGAGGGTGCGGACAAGATCGTGGATGTCTGCCCGTGTTGCTTCCACATACACGGCGCTGTGGTTCAACGTTTTCATGCTTCCAGCATCGCCCCGCCGCGCCCGGAAATCCATGCCCGGAGACACATCGCCTGCCCGTGCCCGGGCGGCTTCCTATGCCGGGGCCGGGTTCAGTGATGGAATGTAACCATGAAGCTCATTCCGCCACCGCTGGCCGTGACCGGGTCCACCGGGGAACTCGGCGGCAGGGTCGCCGCGCTGCTCAGTGCCGCAGGCGTGAAGCAGCGCCTGCTGGCCAGGACCCCGCGCAAGGCGCCGCCGCTTGACGGTGCCACGGTGCTGCAGGCCGCCTACGAAAACACCTCGGCCACCCGCACCGCGTTGGCGGGGGCCGAAACAGTGTTCATGGTTTCCGCGTCTGAAAGCCGGGAGCGGCTGGATCAACATTGCGACTTCGTGGATGCCGCAGTGGAGGCCGGGGTGCGGCACCTCATCTACGTCTCGTTTGTCGGTGCCGCCCAGGATGCCGTGTTCACCCTGGCCCGCGACCACTACGCCACCGAGGAATACATCCGGGCCTCCGGGCTCCACCACACGTTCCTGCGCGACAACTTCTACGCCGATTTCCTGCCGGACCTGGTGGGGGAGGACGGGCTCATCCGGGGGCCGGCCGGCGACGGCAAGGCCGCAGTGGTTGCCCGGTTCGATGTTGCCCGGACCGCCGCGGCGATCGTGCGCGCACCGCAGAAGCATGTCGGTGCGACCTACGAGCTGACCGGACCCGAGGCCCTGTCGCTGGCCGAGGTCGCTCGGCTCCTCAGCGACCTCGGCCCGCGCCGTGTCACCTATGTGAACGAGAGCGTCCAGGAGGCCTACGCCTCGCGGGCCTCCTACGGCGCCCCGCCGTGGCAGCTCGACGCCTGGGTCTCCACCTACTTGGCCATCGCCGCCGGCGCCCTGGAAAGGGTCAGCGGCGACATCGAGCGGATCACCGGGGAACCGCCGATGTCCCTGGCGCAATTGCTGCGATCCGCGCGGGCCGGAACAGCCTAGGCCGAGGGGCAGAACGGCGTTGGCGGCTGTCACAGTGACCTTAGGAAATTTAGCGCCGGATGGCTTGATTTGGGCGACTGCCGACTAGTGGTGAGAACTTCAGAGTTGCACAGTTCTTTTTGCTCGCTGCTCGACCGTTTCCGGCCTCTGGTCCCTTTCCCTTCCCGATTGGGGGGCCCTGCTGCCCGACCTCGCTGGGTGATCGACTTATCGGGGTCGAGCAGGATTCAATCAATATATTGACGTTGAAAACCCTGCATTCACATCGCCCGTCGATTCTTCATGTCACCGCAGGAAAGAGCGATCTGTATGTAGGCGGCATCGACTGGTCTGGTCGGGTCGAATCCTGTGACTTGTTCAAACCTGCCGAGTCGGTTCAGTACCGTGTTGCGGTGGCAGTAGAGATAATCAGCTGTGGAACTTACTTTTCCGAAACGGAAATATCCGCGTACGGTTTCGACAATCGCTTCGGCTTCGTGTTCCGGAAGACCTTCCAGCCCAGCCAGAATAGATCGCGCTAGCGTTTCCCCCACTTCCCCGAGACGGGCAGCCGCGATCTGGGACCACGCGTCACGAAGCGTGATGGGAGACGGGGGCGGATTACCCACGCAGGCGGCCATGTCGGCGGCTATCCTCCATATTCTTGGAATATCTGCGAAGGAACGGGCGACAGGCGAGACAATGCATTGTTGCGTCTCTATCCATGGTGGAATCGTCGCCTGCTCGCGGGAGGGGAAATCCAAAAGGAGGAAGAGCGAACCGTCTCGTTCATAAAGGCTCTTCAGAGCGTTGGCCCGGGTGGCCGCCGCCCGGAAATCCTGTGAGCTGGTGTCCAAGGAGAGAATAATGAGGAATGCGCCTTGGAGGCTGAGGTTGAGTGACCGTGCAGTTTGGGCCAGCTGATGTTGATCATCCGGGGTCGAGGACAAAAGCCGGTGAAGGTGATACGCCTTCTCTTGCTCCCGCTCACGAGCCATGCTGGCGCGTTCGTTCATGTACCCGGTGTGCACGCCAATGGTATGGAATTCAACAGCTTCCCAGACGGATACTGCACCGCGGGTGAAATCTGCGAGCCTTTCGGCGGGCACATGCCGCAACATGGCCGTCCACAGGATTCTGAAATCCATCCGGACCGCTTTGAGCAGAGTTTCAATCGGCACACCCTGCTGGGCCCTCCGCTGGCCGATCGATTCTGAAAGACTGGTCAGCTGCCGCCTCAGGGGCAACCCACCGATGAGACACAGCAACAGCTCAAGTGACGCGGTGGCAGTGTCATACAGGTCTTCCGACGCTACGGTGGACGGCTCATAGCCGCTGATCTCCCTGACCTCTGCAACATAAGCCTCTGCCAAAGTATCGATCTCCGCCAGGCACAATTTTACGACTGCAAGTACTGACGGCGTAGCTAAGGGGAGATTGGGCAATCTGTACCGTTCGTTCGACATTTGCCCATTCTAGAGGCTGATACGGGTGTGTTTATCCATTGCCGCAGCCCCCTTACAAACGCCATTCTTGAATGGAAGCCCTAAAAAATTAGGCAATCGAGCGGGATACTTGCTCGCACGGCCCATCAGGGTTCTCCGGGGGGCATTAGCAATTTGCACAACAGAGTATTTTTCGATGGTGTTTTGGTCATCCTCGGAGCACCGGCCAAGAAATACGACACAGAGTAAACGGAGTTTTTCATGCAGGCATCAGAGAACGTCGAGCAGAACGTAGCAGCGGAGAGCGGGCCCGTAAAGCTTGGCAGCCATGATGCGGGGAGGATCGCACGGGCCGCGTTCGTCGGCACGGCGCTGGAATGGTACGACTATTTCCTATTTGGTACCGCGGCGGCCATCGTCTTCAACCGGCTCTTTTTCACGACTTTGGATCCGGGGGCGGCCACGTTGGCGGCCTTTGCCACCTTCGGCGTGGGCTTTGCCGCCCGCCCAATCGGGGCGGTCCTGTTCGGCTACATCGGTGACCGCATGGGTCGCCGCCCGGCGCTTCTGATTACCATCGTCATGATTGGCGTTGCGACCGGGCTCATCGGTCTGCTCCCGGATTTCGGCAGCATCGGTCTGGCCGCACCTATTGCCCTCGCAGTGCTCCGGCTGGTTCAAGGTCTTGCTGTGGGTGGCGAGTGGGGCGGGGCCATGACTATCGCCATCGAGCACGCGCCGATCGAGCAACGTGGACGTTACGCCGCGCTTGTTCAGATAGGATCGCCCGTTGGCACACTCATGTCTTCCGGGGCGTTCGCTTTGGTGCTTTTGCTGCCACCATCCGACTTCGATGCCTGGGGATGGCGCATTCCATTCCTTGCGGCCTTTCCGTTGCTGCTCGTTGCCCTCTACATTCGTCTCAAAGTCGAAGAATCGCCGATCTTCCAGGACCTTGTCAAGCTTGAGAATAAGGCAAAAATTCCTGCGCTCGACATCTTCAGGCATGCCTGGGGTCGACTCCTCGTCGCGGTTGCAGCCGCGCTCCTTGGCGTGGGCGGCTTCTACATCATGACTACGTTTGTGGTCAGCTACGGTGCCAATACCCTGGGCCTCGATAGGGGGCTCATGGTCAATTCCACCCTTGTCGCCTCGGTCGTCCAGATTCCCGTGACTATCCTTGCTGGCCGCCTTGCGGAACGCGTGGGTCCCGGACGCATGGTCTTCTGGGGCGCCTTGGCGACAGCCGCCGGAGCCTTCCCGCTGTTCTGGCTCATCGACAGTAAGAACCCCGCTGCCGTCGTCTTGGCCGTGACCCTGGGAATTGCCTTGGTAACTCTCGCCTACGCGGTGACCGGCGCCCTACTTACCGAACTTTTTCCCCCAAATCTTCGCTATAGCGGGGTGGCCCTCGGGTACAACATTGCAGGTGCCATCACCGGTTTCCTCCCACTCATTGCCATCGCACTTCTTGCCACCTCCGGTGGCGCGTCGTGGACGGCGGCGACTCTGCTGATAGTCATATCTCTGATAACTGCCGTCGGCGGATTCTTCGGCGAACGCCTCCGAGTGAAGGACAAAGAGCTTGTCAGCTAAGCGAACCTCAGCCACACCGAATCTTCCCAACTCTACAAAGGAGCCAGGCATGCTCAACCAAGACCACAAAGATCGAATCACCGCCGCCGTTGACGCCGCATTCGACCAACAACTCCACTTCACAGGTGAACTAATCCGGCATCCCTCCGTACGGACGGAAGAAGGAAGCGCGCAAGACTTCCTCTACGCGGCGATGCGTGACCGAGGGTTTGCGATGGACCGGTGGGAGCTGGACGAGAAGGCACTCAAAGAGCACATCGGATACGGGCCGAGCACCGTCACGTATGACGGAGTAACCAACGTCGTAGGCACGTTCACGCCCGAGATGGAGAGGGGGAAGTCACTCATACTCAACGGCCACGTTGACGTGGTTCCCGTCGGTCCCGAGGACCAATGGAATCGCTCACCTTGGGACGCTGCCATCATCGACGGATGGATGTACGGTCGCGGCAGCGGCGATATGAAGGCCGGACTGGCGGCCAACCTATTCGCCTTTGACGCGGTTCGCGCAGCCGGGCTCATCCCCACCGGGACGATCCATTTCCAGTCCGTCGTGGAGGAAGAATGCACAGGAAACGGTTCGCTGTCCGCGCTAATGCGCGGTTACACAGCCGATGCCGTGATCATCCCCGAACCGGAAGAAAACATGCTGGTGCGAGCGAATGTTGGGGTGATCTGGTTCAAGGTGCGGGTTGCGGGAAAGCCAACGCACGTTCGGGAGATGAGCGAGGGATTTAACGCAATCGATGCTTCCTATACGGTCATGGAAGCACTTCGTCGTTTGGAAACAGAGTGGAATGCAGAAAGGGATGAGCACCTCTACTTTGAGAACGTCGAGCACCCCATCAATTTCAACTTCGGCCTCATTCGAGGCGGAGACTGGCCCTCCAGCGTGCCGGCTTGGTGTGAATTCGACGTCAGGGCAGCGCTCTATCCGGGCGTTCCCGCCGAGAAAGCTTGGAAGGCCATCACCGATTGCCTCCAAGAATCGTCAAAGTCCTTGGGCACCGCCGATGCTGAAGTAACGGCAAACAAAACTGGGTTCTTTTCTGAAGGCTACGTACTGGAGGAAGGAAGCACAGCCGAGTTGGTCCTGGAACGTTGCCATCAAGATGTCTTCGACACGCCCTTGGAGACGTTCACGACCCCCGGTTACCTTGACGGGCGGGTCTTCACTCTCTACGGAAACATGCCGACCCTCGTCTATGGGCCCATTTCGGAAGCCATCCACGGATTCGACGAACGCGTCAATATCGAATCCGTTCGCCAAATTACCAAATCAATCGCCTTGTTCATCGCCGAATGGTGCGGCGTATCCGAAGAGGAGGCCAGAACCCAGAATCGCATCTAAGCACCGGCTAAACAGCAGCACGGACCCGTCTCGATCCGGTCTCAAGAATCTCGGGACGAAGCTCCAGTGTGCGTGGACTGGACTCGGCTTTAGCCCAGCCCATCAACCTCGACTCCGTCCCTGACGCGATAAGCCATGACGGGTTTCCCCGAATGCAGCAACGCTCCCGATAACGGATTTTTTGGGAGCGTTGCTGCATATTTGTTAACTTCAGGCATGACTTGTCAGCCGCCGCCAACAAATTTGAATGGTGCCAACTTAACCTGCCTGTCGCCAGTGATCTTGAAATCTGACAGTCGGGTCCCCAAAGCCTCGCTGGTCGGCACCGTGTCCCCGGGCAATCTGGCCGCGAATGGCTTGAGCAGGGCCCCTGCTGCCCAGAGGGGGCAAACCCGGGGCCGGGATTCCTGGGGCAGTGGTCGGGCCCCACTCGCCTATCCGTTGCCGGATTCGCCCGTTGCCCATGCACCTGCATGAAGTTATGGCAGGAGGAAGGCAACTTCTTCGCAAAGACCGCATTCTCCAGCTCGTGCGGCACCAGAAGCTTGCCCTGGATTCCCAGTGCTGCCTCCGGCGTCTTATGGATACCTCAAGTCAGCGTTTCCGGATGCTGGCCCACGCTGTGTGCGAGAAGCCATGCGGCCGGCAAGCGGCGGGCCGCACGACGTACGTGGCGTGATCAGCGCACGAGAGACGAATCCGCCGCGGATTCCCGCCCATTCTCTGCGGGGGACACGAATTCGCCGCGCACCACGCGCAGGAGCACCTCGGTGAGCAGGTCCACGCCGTCGAGCATGTCAGCATCGTGGGTCAGCTCGCGTTCGTTGTGGCTGATGCCCTCGACGCTGGGAACGAACAGCATGATGGTCGGGACGATGTCCTTCATGTTCGTTGAATCGTGTCCCGCGAGGGTGCGCACCACGCCGTGGCTCAGGCCCAGCGACTCGGCGGCCTCGGCGGCCAGCTTCAGCCCTGCCCGGTCGTAGGCCTTGGCGCCCCAGACATGCTCGGCACCGCGCTCGATCCGAACGTTGGCCATCTTCTCGATCCGCGCCACGCGGGCGTGCAGGTCGGCATCCGCCGCGGCAAGCACGTCGGGGTCGGTGGACCGCACATCCACCAGCAGGTTCACGCGGCTTGCCACCACCACCGGGGAGTTGGGGAAGACATTGAACTCGCCGCAGGAAGTGATGACCATGTGCTCGTCCGTGGAGTGTTCCAGGGCGATCTCGCGGGCGGCAACCACCAACGCGGAGGCCCCCAGCAGCGCGTCCTGGCGATCGGCGATGACCGTCGCGCCGGTGTGCGCCTGGTCGCCGTGCACCACGAACTCGTACTTGTTTGCGCCCCACGTCGATTCGACCAGCCCGATGCTCAGCCCGGCATCTTCCATGGAGCGACCCTGCTCGATGTGGATCTCCACGTAGGCGGCCACGGGAAGCTCGAGGTCGCCGATGGTGCCGATGGCTTCGAGTGCCTCACGCACCGTGACGCCCTGGGGGTCGGTGGTTTCCAGCACCTGGGCGGCCGGGAGCTTGCCGGTGTAGACGGAACTGCCCATCATCGAGGGCTTGAACCTGCAGCCCTCCTCGTTGAACCAGTTGATCACCACGATGTTGAACTGCGCCTCGTCACCGGCCAGGGATTCCTGGACGCGCTTGGCCGCGTGCGCCCCGGCCAACACGCCGTAGGCACCGTCGAAGCGGCCGCCCAGCGGCTGGGAATCAAGATGGGAGCCTACGGCGATCCACGGGGCGCCGGGGGCCAGCTCGAGCATCGAGTACTGGTTGCCGACCTGGTCGTAGTGCACGGTGAAGCCATGCCCCTCCACCAGGCCGCGGAACCAGTTGCGGTTCTGCCCGTCGGCCACGGTGGCGGCCTGGCGCTCCACGCCTCCACCGGCGGTCGCGCCGTGGCTGCTCATCGAGGTGAAATCGGCAAGGAATGCGCTGTTGTTCGAGGTCATGATGTCTCCTGCTAATTGGTTGGGCGGCGAGGTAGGGGGCTCAGGCGTTTGCCGGCACGTTGGCGGCGGAGCGCGCGTAGCTGGCCTTTCCGCCAACGAAGGTGCCCAGGACCTGCAGCGCTGCAATGTCAGTGGCGCGCAGCGGGGATTCGGAAAGCACCACGAAGTCAGCGAGCTTGCCGCGGGCCAGGGACCCGCGGTCGGCGAACAGGCCGGTGGCCTTGGCGGCGTTCACGGTGTAGAGGCGCAGCGCCTCCAGCGGGCTCAGGCACTCGGCCGCTCCGCCCAGAATCTTGCCCTGCTCGGTCTTGCGGTCAACTGCCGAGGCCATGGCCCGGCGCACGTTGTTGTCCGCCACCGGCAGGTCCGAGCTGCCCGCCGCCAGGACCCCTGCCTCCAGCAGCGACTGGCCGCGGTAGAGCCAACCCTCGCGCTCGGGGCCGACGAGCTTGGCGAACTGGTCGCCGAGCGGGCCGATGAACGAGGCCTGCGGGGTCACCGCAATGCCGTGCAGGGCGACGGCCTCCACCTGGTCGGGGCGGGCGATGCCGAAGTGCTCGATGCGGTTGGGCAGCGCATTGGGGCCGTGCTTTTCCTGCAGCCCGGAGATGATCTCGATGGCCAAATCGATGGCCGCATCGCCGATGGCATGCAGGGCCACGGGCCAGCCTGCGCGGTAGGCGGCCGCGATCCGTTCCCGGTAGGACTGCGGGTCATCGAGCAGGTAGCCGGTGTTGTGCTGGTGCCCGCAATAGTCCTCGGTCACCGCCGCGGTGGCGCCCAGAAGCGATCCGTCCATGAACACCTTGACGGGGCCCAGCGAGAGGTGTTCGTTGCCGAAGCCTGCCCTGATGCCCAGATCCAGCCCCAGCCCGATACCGGTGCCGTGGGCGTCCTCGGCGTGCGATTCCTGCCCGCGCAGCGCATCGAGAGCCGGCATGAGCTGGGCGCGGGCATGGAGCTTCCCTGCGGCCAGCGCCTGCTGGTAGGCGGTGATTTCGATGGGGGAGTGGCCGATCCAGCCGCCGCCGATGCCGGCCTCGGTGAAGGAAGTGATGCCCTCGGCGGCGTAGCGGTCGGTCGCGGCATCCAGGGCGCCGACGATCTGGTCCACCGAGTAGGGCAGTAGCATCTTCTGGATGATTCCCTGGGCCGCTTCCTCGACCAGACCGGTGGGAGCCCCCTGGCCATCGCGCACCACGGCGCCGCCCACGGGATTGGCGAAGTCCGGCTCCAACGCCCCGGCCAGGGCGAGGGTGGCGGTGTTGGTGATCGAGGCGTGGCCCGAGACGTGGCGCAGGTACAGCGGGCGGTCCCCGGTGATCGCGTCGAGCCGCTTGATGTCGGGGAACAGCCCCTCGTGGTTCTTGTGGTTGAAGCCGGTGCCGTTGAGCCACACGCCGGGCTTGGGGGCCAGCCGGTGCATTTCGGCTTCGAGCAGGGCATAGAGTTCCTCGAGCCCGCGTGCCTCCGAGAGGTCCAGTGCCGAGAGCCCCAGTCCCCACCAGGTGGTGTGGCAATGGGCGTCGATGAAACCGGGGGTGATGCAGGCGTCGCCGAAGTCCTCCGTGCGATCTGCGGTGCAGCCAGCCAGGTCCTCGTCGAACCCGACGATGCGCCCGGAGATGATCCCCATTTCGCGGGCAGTGGGGCGCGCGTCGTCCATGGTCAGGATGGTGCCGGCGCGCACCAGAAGATCGAGTCTCATGCCGAGACCCCTGCGCGGTGCGCCACGGTGCCCGGGCCCATGGTGGAGGGATCGGTCTTCAGGTGGAGCACCGCCGGCAGGCCGCTGGCCAGGGCCCGTTCAAGCGCCGGGGCGAATTCGGCGGTGGTTTCGACGAATTCGCCGTGCCCGCCGAAGGACTCGATCCACTGCGCGAAGTTCGGGTTGTCCATCGCCGTGCCCGAGGGCCGCTGCGGGTAGTGCTGCTGCTGGTGGGCCACGATGGTGCCGAAGATGCCGTTGTCAGCCACGATGACCAGCGGGGTCCCGCCGTGCGCGAAGGACACCGCCAGTTCCTGGGCGTTCATGAAGAAGTCCCCGTCCCCGCAGACGGCCACGACGTGGCGCCCCGGGTGCATGATGCTTGCCGCCACCGCAGCGGGGACCGAGAGCCCCATCGCGCCGTTGCGCGGGCCCACCAAGGAATTTGGTCCGTGGTGGGACAGGTAGCGGTGGCCCCAGAGCGTGGCGTTGCCGGCGCCGTAGGTGAGGATCCGGTCCTGATCCAGCGCGGATTCAAGGGCCTCGAACGCCAGCCCCAAATCCACCCCGGTGCCGCCGTCGGGTCCCGGGGCCGTGAAGGCCAGTTGTTCGGCGCGCAGCGTGTCCATCCACAGGGGGCCGCGGGTTCCGCGCAGCGTGTCGCCGGCGGGAAGGGCGGAGACGAGCCCGGCGGGGGTCACTGCCAGGTGGGCGTCGATGCGTCCTGCATGGCCGACCAATTCCGCATCGTTGGAGACAACGATGGTGGGGGTGTCCAATGCCGCCTTGTAGCCCTCGGAGAGCACATCGGAGCGGGTGCAGCCGATGAACACCAGCAGGTCGGCGTCGTTCAGGGCGGCCACCGTGCGCTCGGCCCTGCCGTAGCCCAGCCAGCCGGCGTAGGCGGGGGAGTCGTGGTCGATCGCGTCGTAGGCGCGCCAGTCGGTGAGCACCGGGACGTGGGCGGCGGCGGCGAAGTCGGCCAGCACCCCCGAGGTGGCGGTGTCCCAGCCGTCCCCGCCGACGATGATGGCAGGGCGCTGGGCGGTACCCAGCATCGTGGCCAGGGTCCCGAGGCCGGAGGCGCTCGGGGCCGCATCGGGCAGCGGGAGGATCGCGGGGACGGGCGAATCCGTCAGGCGGACCAGGACGTCCTCGGGCAGGCCCACCACCACGGGTCCCGGGCGGCCGGTGGAAGCCAGGCGCATGGCGCGGGCCACCAGGTCCCCGGCCTGGTGCTCGTCGTCGAGCACAAAAACGCCCTTGGCGGTGGTGGAGAACCAGCCGCCCAGGCTGAACTCCTGGAAGGAATCGCGGCCGCGGTCGGCCAGCGGGATCAACCCCACGAAGAGCACCATGGCCGTGGCGTCCTGCCAGGCGGTGTGGATCGCGATCATGGCGTTGGCTGCACCCGGGCCGCGGGTAACCATGGCAATGCCGGGGGTTGAGCCCAGCCGGCCCTCGGCCAACGCCATGAAGCCGGCCCCACCCTCGTGGCGGGTGACCACGGTGTGGATCGAGGAGTCGTGCAGGCCGTCGAGGACATCGAGGTAGCTTTCCCCAGGTACTGCGTAGACGCGACAGACGCCCTGTGCCTCGAGGGTCTTGACGATGAGGTGTCCGGCTGACATGGTCATGGGCTCTGTTGTTCCTTTGCGGTGGAGCGTGAAGAAAGGTGGAGATCCGTCTGGGCCCCGCACGGGGTGCGGGGCCCGGACGGCGGGTGGCTAGTGCTTGAAGCCGGGCAGGTCGACGCTGAGGCGAGGGGCAATGACCCCTGCAACCGCGGTGAACAGCGAGAGGAAGATGAGCATGGCGGCCGCCGGCCACCAGTGGTTGGAGGCCGCCGCGACCAGGGCGGTGGCGGCCAGCGGGATGAACCCGGAGATCATGCCGGCGGTGTTCTGCGCGAAGCCCACGCCGGTGTAGCGGGTCTTGGCCGGGAACAGCCCGGTGAGCACCGTGCCGGAGGCCGCATAGGGCAGCGAGAGCGCGGCAACGGCCAGCGTCATGCCGCCGATGACCAGCACGTCGTTGCCGGAGGCAATGAGCAGGAAGGCCGGCCAGGCGATGATGGCGGAGAAGATGCCGCCGTAGGTGATGACCTTGGAGGAACCGAAGCGCTCGCCGAGGCGGCCGCCGAGGATCAACACGGGGATTTCCACGACGGCGGCAATGATTCCGCCGAGCAGCATCAGCGAGCGCTCGTATTCCAGCACGTTGACGCCGTACCAGACCACAAACGCGGTGACCAGGTAGAAGCCGCCGATGCCCAGCATGCCGGCGGCCATGCCGATGATGATCTGCTTCCAGGATTCCTTCAGTGTGGTGCGGATCGGGGCCTTTTCGGTCTCGCCCTTTTCCATCAGTTCCTTGAAGACTGGGGACTCGTCGAGGCGGCTACGGATGTACAGGGCCACCAGCAGCATCGGGATCGCGGCCAGGAACGGGATGCGCCAGCCCCAGGCGTCGAAGCTCTCCTTGGAGAAGAACACCGTCATCAGGAAGAAGCCGCCGGAGGAGAGGATGGTGCCGATCGGCGAGCCGATTTGCGGCAACGCCGCGTAACGGGCACGGCGGTGCAGCGGGGCGTTTTCCACCACGATGGTCATGGCGCCGGACCACTCGCCGCCGACGAACAGGCCCTGGGCGATGCGCAGCAACACCAGCAGGATCGGGGCGCCGATGCCGATGGCGGCGTAGGTCGGCAGCAGGCCGATCAGGCCGGTGATAATGCCGATGCCGACGATGGTGACCATGAGCGTCTTGCGGCGCCCGATCTTGTCTCCCATCACGCCGAAGATCATGCCGCCGATGGGGCGGGCCACCAGTCCCACGCCGAACGTGGCGAAGGCTGCCATGGCGGCCGCGGTGGCATTTTGGCTGGCGAAGAACTGGACGTTGAAGACCAGTGCCGCGGCGGCGCTGAAGAGGAAGAAGTCGTACCACTCCATGGCCGTGCCAATGAGGGCGCCAATGGCAACCTTGGTGGCCTCCTTGTCGGAGATCTGCCGTGTTGCACCCGCTTCGAGTGTTCCAGTGTGGGTCATGGGATTATCTGCCTGAATCTCAAGGGGAAGGCCGTTGCGTCGCTGCACGCCATCCGTATGGTGGGGACGTCATATATCTTGCCAAGGATTGGCGGTGACATGGCGCACGTTTCACAACGAGTTCCATGCCACAAACGGTGCAAATGCACATATTATGGGGGAATGTTAACGCCAGATTTCCCGGGAATCACACAAAACGACCAATCCGACGATGCGCGGCGCTGGGTCGCGCTCTTGGAGGGACTGGACATCGGGGAACTGACCGACGAATTCATTGAACGCCTCGGTGCCGTTCCCAGCTACGCCAGCTCCCCGCTGCCGGTCAGCGAAATCAGGCGCACGGGCAGTGCCTCCTTCGAGGCGCTGATCCTGGCGATGAAGGCGGACAACGATGAGCCGGACTACCTGCGCGAACGCAGTGCCATCGCACTGGACGTGGGGGTCTCCCGGGCTAGGGCCGGCGTTCCGATCGAGGCGCTGATGACGGCGATCCGGCTGGACTTCTCGGTAATCTGGGAAGCCATCACCGGCATTGCCGAGCCGGGGGACGCACAGCTGCTGGTCGGGCACACCGCCCGGGTCTGGGAGGTCGTCGACGGCTACGCGGGGGAAACCCAACGCGCCTATGTCGACGAACTTGCCAGGATCCAGGCGGAGGCGGCCAGCATGAGGCAGGGTTACCTGGCGACGCTGTTCAGCGAGAAGAACCTGACCCCCGCGGAATTGGATCGGATTGCCGAGGAGCTGGGCCAGGACCTGGAAACCGAATACGTCGTGGCAGTCGCTTCGTGGGACCACATCCCCGCACTGCGTCTGGCTTTGGCCAATGCGCATGCCGGCGGCCAGGTGTTTACCTACTCAAGGGCCGATGCCCTGGTGGTCTTCTTTCCGCTGGGGCTTCGTGCAGGATCCGGGGCGCAACGGCTTTACGCGAGCCTTGAACGGCTGACCTGCGGATTGTTGGGCGAGGGCTGCACCTTGGAACGGGTTCCGCAGGCGGCGGCGGTGGCCGCCTCGTTGGCGAAGCTGCTGGAGCCGGCGGAACAGGGCGCCATGACCTGGACGCGGGGCTGGGCGCGCATGGCCAGGCGCGAGCTCGACAGGGCGGGGGCTCCTGGACTCGGCGAGGTCGAGCGGGCCCTGGAAAAATGCGGAACGACCGAACGCCGCCGCCTGGGCGCGGCGGTGGAGGCCTACCTGGAGACCGGCAGCATCTCGCATGCCGCGGACCGCTTGTATTGCCACCGCAACACCCTGATGAACCGGCTGAAGCGCTTTGCCCAGCTCACCGGCGTGGACCCCACGATTCCGGTCCAGGCGGCGCGGCTGGTGGTGGGTTGGGCGTAGGCGGGGGAGGACGTTAGATTATGGGCATGCCACAAGCGACGCCCATCACCGTCTCCATCACCCGGACGGTATTGCCCGAACACCACCGACGCTTCAACGCCTGGGTCCAGGCTGGCCAGGAACTGGCCCGCGAATGGGACGGTTACCTCGGATCCGGTTGGATCCGCACCGCGCCGGATTCCAACGAATGGCATGTGCTTTACCGTTTCTCCTCGGCCAAGGCGCTGGCCGCCTGGGACGAATCGGCAGAACGGCGCTGGTGGATGGACAGTGCGGCGGAGCTGGTGGAAATCACCAAGGTGGAACACCGCACGGGGATCGAGGGTTGGTTCGAGCAGCCCGGGGACACCACCCTCACGATTCCCGACATCGTGGTTCCCCCGCGCTGGAAACAGGCGGTCAGCATCTTCCTGCCGTTCTTCCCGCTGAGCCTGCTGTCCAACATCCTGCTGATGCCGCTGCTGGGGGACTGGCCGCTGGTGTTGGCCGTGTTGCTGAACATCTGCATCCTTACCCCGCTCATGACTTACATCTTCCTGCCGGTGACCACCAGGTTGCTGCGGCCCTGGCTACAGCAACCGCGCAGGGACAGACCCCCAAGGTAGCCGCCGGAAGTCGACACGGGCGCACGGGAACAGACCGGAGGGGCCGACCCCGCACGCCTTGCGGTCCGGGCGGTGCCGGCTACAGCAATTCGGCGCGCAGCTGTTCCGGGGACTTGGGGGAGAGCAAGCCCGGGGCCACGTCAAACACGGTCTTCGCGCCGATCTGGCCCGCCTGGTTCATCCTGTGCACCGCGCGGGCGTAGGCCACCAGCACGCTGGAGGTGAACTCCGGGTTGGACTGCAAGGAAAGCGAATACTCGATGACCTGTGCATGCTCATCGGTGGTGTTACCGCTGCGGAAGACGAAGCCGCCGTGGGGCATCGCGGTGTGCTCGGAAACCAGGG